>JAFWJP010000155.1 GCA_017514645.1 Solobacterium sp.
CCAAGGGATGCCATGACCGTTCCGCCCGGGACACCCGGTGCTCCGATCGCGAAGACACCCAGCAGCAGGCAGAACAGGATCATCTTTCCGACTGTCGGGAAGGATCCGTACAGCATCATCGAGACTGCCATGACGAAGAATGTCTCTGTCATGACCGATCCGCACAGATGGATGTTCGCAAACAGCGGGATACCGAAGTTGACCAGGTCATCCCTCAGTGTCGGCTCACTCTTGCGTGCGCACTCCAGTGCGACGGACAGTGTCGCGGCACTGGACATCGTTCCGACTGCTGTCATATACGCAGGTCCGTAGTTCTTCAGGATGTTCATCGGGTTCCGTCCTGAATAAGCTCCGGCAATGCCGTACAGCAGTGCCAGCCAGATATAGTGTCCGACCATGACGATCAGGATGATGATCAGGAAGATCGGCAGCTGCTTTGTGATCGTTCCTTCATATGCCAGCGTGATGAATGTCGTACCGATCAGGATCGGCAGGACAGGAATGACGAACTTCGTAACGATGGACAGAACGATCTTCTGGAACTCTTCCAGAACGTTGATGATCGTCGTGCTGTTATTCCAGGTGGCAGCCAGTCCGATCATGACCGAGAAGAACAGTGCGGACATGACAGGCATGATCTGCGGGATCGTCAGTTCGAACAGGACCGGCGGCAGATCCTTCAGACCGTCAACTTCCGGGCTGATGTTCAGGTGCGGCAGGATCGTGAAGCCTGCGCCTGTTGCGAAGAAGGCTGCGCCGATGGAAGATACATAGGCCAGGATCAGGGCGACCACCAGCATTCTGGACGCGTTCTTGCCCAGTCTTGTGATGGACGGTGCGATGAAGCCGATGATGATCAGCGGTACGCAGAAGCTGATGAACTGACCGACGATGAATTTGACTGTGACGATGATGTTCAGCAGTGCATTGCACAGGGGTGTATCACCCATGGCATTCAGTCCCAGACCGATCAGGATACCGGCTGCGAGCGCAACCAGGAGCTTGAACGGAAGGCTGCTGAAGAAGCTTTGTTTTTTCATAGATCTTTTGTTTTCCCTCCAGAGATGAGATTTGAACTGTACACAGCTGTACAATTGATGTGCATGCATATTCCTTACGGCAGAACCATGCATTCGCATTATTCAAATCATATTACTGATAATACCAGTAGTTACATTTTAGATATTATCAACTTTCAGCGATGAAATCAATCGTACAGCATGAAAAAAGACAGATTCTCATCTGTCTCAGTCACAACAATTGGTTTCAGTTCATCGTGAAGGAATCCGGACCGCCGAAATCGTGGTAATCCAGACGTATGGCCTTGACCAGTCCGTCCAGATCCTTTGCCCGCAGTGCCGCAATGATCTCCGCATGGTGCCGGGTATCCAGAGAATACGCTGTTGTCCGCTCCTTCTCCCAGTAGGACTGGATATAGGCTCTTGTCTGGCTGAACAGACACCTGCCCAGCGCATCCACGGCAAACTCGTTTCCCCAGTATTCCATCAGTTTCAGATGGAACTGTGTATTGTACTTCCAGTGCGTTTCTGCATCAGCATTCTCATCCATGCACTTTTCATTGATGGATTCCAGTTCCCGGATCTGCTCCTCAGTGATCGTATGGTAGTACCTCTGTACGAAGCCAAGTTCCAGTACCATCCGGATCTCCATCATTTCCCGGATCTCCTGCTGCGTAAGACGGACGACTTCATAACCGTAACGCGGCAGACTGCGCAGAACGTTTTCGTTGCACAATGTCAGCAGCGCTTCCCTGACCGGGGATTTGCTGCAGCCGAAGCGTTCCACCATACTTTTCTCATTGATGATCTCTCCCGGTTTCAGCCGGTAGGAAAGAATATCTTCCAGTATCGCATTATGCACATAATCCTTCAGGCTGATTCTTTCTGACATACATTTCCTTCCTTTCTCCGTCTCTGGTCATATCACTGACATAATCAGAAATAATAATAAAACCAATCTTTTGCAAAAAGCAAACGCAATTCACTGCGCGATGAAAAAGACTGCTTTGCAGCAGCCTTTCCGTGATTATTTTACAGCGTCCCTGAAGACCCTCATGACATTCCTGTAGAAGATCTTCTCGATTTCCGCTTCGGTGAATCCGACATCCTTCAGCGCGTCTGCCAGCCTCGGCATCTGATCAGAGGACATGATCTCGTTCTTCCCTTCGAATCCGTCGAAGTCCGTTCCGATACCGCAGACATCGATTCCGCCGACATCCACGATATGCCTTGCGTGTTTCGCAATGATCGCAGCGTCCGCTGTGTCCTTGTTCATGTCTTCGTTCAGGAACATCGGATAGAAGTTCAGACCCATGACACCGCCGGCCTTTGCCAGTGCGCGGATCTGATCGTCCGTCAGGTTTCTCTGGTGCGGACCGACTGCCCGGGCATTGGAGTGCGTCGCAACAAACGGCTTGGTACAGATTTCCGCAACATCCCAGAATCCGCCGTCAGACAGGTGGGATACATCCACAAGCATTCCCAGTTCCTGCATGTAGCGGATGCCTTCCTTGCCGAAGTCCGTCAGTCCTTCATTCATGATCTCCGGATCCAGGGAGTTCGGTGCACCGAAGCAGTTGTGAGCGTTCCAGGTCAGGGAACAGGCACGGAAGCCCATGTCATAGAAACGCTTGATGTTTTCCAGCTTTCCCTGTACAGCGCGTCCGTCTTCCATGGTCAGCACAGCGCTCATACGTCCGTCTGCCATGTTCTTCTCGATATCCTCGGCAGTATATGCCATCCGGATGATATCATCGTGCTTTGCCACGTTTTCGAGGATAACAGAGCGTGCAAGCGCAATGTAATCCTCATCGCTGATGGGATCGATGTGCATCATTTCAAACGCACCCTCCGGAGGAAGGAATACAGCGAAGCACTGTGCCAGGGCATCACCTTTCTGCATGCGCTTGAAGTCGATCATCGTCTTCGGCTGATCGTACATGTCATGGTGCTCAGGATCGAAGAAATACGCCAGCATCACTGTATCGCAATGCATATCAATATACTTCATAAAAGCCTCCTGTTTCTTTTGGTATTATCCTATTTCTTTTTCTTCGGCATGAAAACGGTAAAGATCATCGGTACCATGGCGCCCATGACACCGGCAACAGCGTAGTTGAATGTCCCCTTGATAACATCCGGGAGAATGGAGAGGATAAACTCTCCGAAGATCAGAACGATTGCCAGAACCCCCAGGTTCAGGAATACGGAAGATGCCATACCGATGGTTGCGGCCATTTCTGCCTTTTCTGTACCGCGTTCCGCGTTGACGGCTGCCTGACAGGACAGCGCAACCGGGAGACGCATGCTGGTACCGTTGCCGGCAAGGCAGGACATGTAGGATCCTGTAACGCCGTAGATCGGGAACCACATTGTCGGTTCAATGAACCAGGACATGGCTTCCTGACCAAGCATCGCTACGATGCAGGCAGTGATCACGCCCATGCCCGGGAAACAATCAAAATGAAGCCAGATATAGACTGCAGGAACGAATGTCATGACCATAGTTGCCAGCATCGTTGCAGTACCGATTTTATGAATACCCTTGATATACTCATCGTAATTCATGATTCACTTACTCCTTTCCTAGAAGATCGAATTCCAGAGAATGCTCGAAAGCATACTGACAAGAACCGCGATACCGAGAGACCAGGCCTTCAGGGCAGGCGAATTCTCCGCCAGCTTGTCCACCAGGACCTTCAGGATCGCCGCGGTCACCATGACCATTACAAACGCAACACCGCTGGATGCGTACATATAGATCATCAGCACGATCATGGCCAGCGGCAGGACCATCAGCAGCTTGCCGACGATCTTCTGTGCCCTGGTCTGTTCTTCGTTCGGATCCGGCATCAGGAACTTCTGCAGACTCTTGCCGAGACCTCTCGTCATGATCGGCACCCAGATCAGATAGCCGCAGGACATGAATGCACAGGTAAAGAAGATCGTGCCGAATACGGACATGTTCACTTCATCAACACCGAGCGTGACGCCGGAGATCAAAGCTGCAGCTGTCGCTGTACGCAGCTCTGTATCCGCCGATCCGATGATACCGACACGCATCAGGACGAACGGTCCGCCGAGCAGACCGGAAATGGTTATGGCCAGAATGAATACGGCCAGCGCCGGTCCGATGGCGGAGAACGCGCCGTTCTTCGTTACGGTTCTGATTTCTTCTTCGGTCAGAATGTGATGTTCCCGGGAATAGGCAACCGCACGCTTGCGGAACAGCAGTGCCTGGAGAATAACAAAACTGACAGTAATGGCCGCGATCAGCCACAGCAAAGGGCTTGTCGCAAACGCTCTCACATCTCCACTCATAATATCCCTCCTATTAGTTTAGGTGCTTAACTGTATAATGCCATACTATCACGGTATACGGTTGTACGTCAACGCTGCGGGAGAATATAAAAAACGGCAGTGCCGTTCTTTACTCTTCCGAGCGCATTGATTCCGTCAACGCGTCCAGTACTTTCATGTAGGTTCTGAAATCCTCCGCTGTGATCCCCTGCAGATACTTCGCGGTCTTCCGCCGATTTTCCAGCCATTCCTGCCGGTCCTGCAGAACGATCTCATGTGCCTTGTCCGTAACAAAGAGATAGATCTTCTTTCCGTCCCGTTCCCGCTTCAAAAGCCCTTTGCCGTCCAGGGATTTGATGATCTGGGCCACTGCCCCCTTGGAGGTCGATGTCTTCTGTGCCAGTTCCAGAGAAGTGATTCCCGGGATCAAATCAATGATATTCAGGAGGGAGACCTCTGTCTCGGTCACGTTGTTGTCCTCCAGCAGTTTTCTCTTCTTCCCGTTCCTGTTCAGGAAGAGTCTGGCAAACTGTGCCTGCTTGAGGTAGGTTTCCGAGATCTCCTCGGAAGTCATCCCCAGATTCACGGGATCATTGTACTCCGTCATACTCGTATCTATTTCCTTCTCCATGTTGTTCTGGAGAACAGCACCAGCATCGGCATGATCTCCAGTCTTCCTGCCAGCATGTTGAAGATCATGGCACACTTGGACAGCGGGCTGAACAGACTGTAGTTCATGGTCGGACCAACGGCGTCAAAACCCGGACCGATGTTGTTGAAGGTTGCGAATACCGCGGAGATATTCGTCTCAATGGAGAAACCGTCCATGGAAATGATCAGGAAACTGATGATCATGATGCCTACATAGGCAATCAGATAACCGTACAGGTTGGTCAGAACCTTTTCATCCATCCGGGCACCGTTAACCGTTACCTTGCGGACTTCCGCCGGATGCAGGTTCTCATGGATATTCCGGCGCAATGCTTTGAGCATGAGGAGGAAGCGGGCAATCTTCAGACCACCGCCGGTGCTTCCTGCACAGGCTCCGCCGAGCATCAGGATCAGCAGGATTCCCTTGGACAGGGAAGGCCAGAGATCAAAGTCCGTTGTAGCAAATCCGGTCGTGGACATGACCGTACCGACCTGGAATGCCGCATGGCGCACGGTTTCACCAAGTGAGCCGTACAATCCTCTGATATTGAAGCTGATCACAGTGATTGAAGCAAAGATGATCAGCAGATACGTTCTCAGCTCTTCATCGTGGAAGACATCCTTCACGCGCTTGAGCAGCAGCAGATAGTAGCAGCTGAAGTTCACACCGAACAGAAACATGAACACTGTCGTGACATTCTGCAGATACGGGGAATACCCGGCTAGGGAATCGTTCTTTACACCGAAGCCGCCGGTACCGGCCGTACCGACCGCGTGGCAGAACGCGTCAAACGGTGACATGCCGCCGATCCACAGCAGCAGGAAATCCAGTACGGTCAGTCCGGTATAGATCAGATACAGGATCAGGGCGGTTTTCTTCATCCGCGGCACCATCTTGCCAACAGACGGTCCCGGGCTCTCCGCCCGCAGGATATGCAGCGTAAATCCGCCGTTCTTGCCGCTGAGCGGTACGATGGCCATCAGGAAGACGAGCACACCCATGCCGCCGACCCAGTGACTGAAGCTTCTCCAGTACAGAAGACCGCGGGACAGACCTTCTACGTTGCTCAGAATGGAAGACCCGGTCGTCGTAAAACCGGAAACCATTTCAAACATACAGTCCACATAGGACGGAATCTGACGGGTGATATAGAACGGCAGACAGCCCAGGGCTGACATGATCAACCAGCTGAGACCGGTCGTTACCAGACCCTCCCTGGCATAGAATCCGCTTCTGGCATTCCTGCCGATCAAGGTGAATACTGCACCGACCGCAAGGATGATTCCCATGGAGATCAGATAGGCATGAACGACAGCCGGCTCACCGTCATACCAGGCAATGGCCGCTCCCGGCAGCATCAGCACAGGTTCCAGGAACAGGATATAGCCGATGATACGAAGAATCATTCTGAAGTTCATGGCTTAATCCTCAAAGATATCGTTCAGCTCACGGATCCGCAGTTCACGGTCCGCAACGACGACCAGCGTATCACCGGGCATGAATCTGGAAGAACCGGTTGGAATCTCTGTGCGCATGTTCCGGGAAATGCCGCCCACCAGGACATTCTTCTTGATATGAATTGCACGCAGTTCTTCTCCGCAGTGCTTCGTATCTTCATCGACATCGAACTCAATGGCTTCTGCCGCACCGTTCGCAAAGATATGAACGGTCAGTGCAGCACCCTTGGTATTCTGCACGCTCCGGACATAGCGGACGATGGAACTGCTGATCATTTCCTTGGACGAGATCACACTGCCGATCGGCAGGCTCTCCAGCATCCGGTTGTTTTCCGCATGGGACAGTTTTGTTATGATCGTCGGTACCCCGCGGTCATGACCGTACAGGGAAATGACAATGTTCAGTTCATCCAGTCCCGTCAGTGTCACCAGTGCATCGTATTCGCTGATGTTCTCACTTTCCAGGAACTGCTGGGAACTTGCATCACCGTAGATGATCTGAGCCTGCGGCAGCGCAACTGCCAGCTTTTCACAGCGCTCCTGGTTCTTTTCAATGATCTTGACCCGGGTTCCGGAACCTTCCAGTTCCTTGGCCAGGTAATAGCCGACCGTACTGCCGCCCGCAATCATAACATTGCGCACCTTGCGGCTGAGGATCCCGAGATTCCGCAGCAGCGTGGACAGATTGTCCGTAGACGCTGTGACATGGATCCGGTCGTTCTCCCGCAACACAAAATCACCGGCCGGCATGATCGCCTGTCCGTCACGTTCCACAATGGCAACCAGAACCTGGGTATGGACGATCTTGTTCAGTTCGTTCAGTTTGACATCCTTCAGCTGGCTCTTTGCGTCGATCTTCAGCGTAACGATCTCTGCATTGCCTCTGGCGAACGTATCAATGTTCAGGAAACCAGGATACTGCAGCAGACGCTTGATCTCCACTGCCGCATTCTCCTCCGGGTTGATGCTCATATCAAGACCGAACAGGTCCCGCATCCGGTAGGCCTGGGAACGATAGTCGGGATTGCGGATCCGGGCAATCGTCTTGATGTTCTCGTTGACCGAGCGCGCTGTCATGCATGCCAGCAGATTGACTTCATCCATATCCGTGACCGCAATCAGCAGTTCTGCATCCGCAGTCCCTGCCTCTTCCAGCACATCCAGGCTCGCTGCATTTCCGTGAACACCGATGACATCGAAATCCTCCATGATCGATTCCAGTACATCTGTATCGTTGTCGATGATCGTGATTTCATGACCTTCCGCAGAGAGTTTCTCTACGATTTCGGATCCGACCTTACCGCTTCCGGCTACCAGTATCTTCATATCTGCACCTCGTTAAAACCGTTAATCATTGTACCACTTATTTCTGCCGGATTCACTCCTCTCATCGGTATCCGGAACAGAACAGTGTTTCCGTCTGTAGTTTCTATTTGTATAAATGGATCAGCTGAACGTGGATATCATCTGTTCCGAATGCTTTACTGACAGCATAGCGGTACAGTTTCAGCTGCCCTTCGTATTTCTCTGCCATGCGCTTCTCAAAGATGTCTGCCGGCATTCCGTAACGTCCGTCCGATTTGTAATCATAGATCCATACAGAGCCATCCTTCCTGCGTACGACCAGGTCGGATGTACCGCTGACCCGGATACAGGAAAGAGCTGAATTCACATCAATGCCGTACCGCAGGAAATATTCCTTGAACAATTCCGTAAAGCGCTTCAGTTCTTCCCCCTCCGCACAGAAGGAAAACGTATACTCCGGATATACTTCCGACGCATCCGCAAGAATTGGACCGATCACGGTATCCATATACCTTGCCAGGATCGGTTTCAGCCAGGCAATGATAACCTTCGGATCATCCGAACCCGGCATCTCATTCCTCACGCACATCACCGATTCATTCAGAATGTGCGAAACGAACAGATCACGGTCTTTTCCTGCAGACACGCTGCTGCGCTTCACAAGCAGTTCAAACGCCTTATGCATCACAAGACCAAGTCCTTTTCCGGCCGGTCTGTCTTCCTTCCGGTATCCCGCATCATCCGGGGTGAATCCGGTAATGCCGTCTCCTTCCAGCTGGCTCGGTGAAACTGTGAGCGTATCCGCTTTCTGCATATCGGCCAGCGGCATCGCTGAAACATGCGTTCTCAGATTCTGCAGTGTCAGGATTCCTTTCTTCGTCTCTGTTTCTTCCTCAGCCACCGTAACACCTTCCTGCTCCCGCAGGGTCATCCATTCCAGAATGTCAGGCAGTTCCTCCAGGTGATATCCCGGATCGCTGAACCAGACCTCTTTTCTGATCTCCGGCATGAAGATGAGAGCCTGGGCTGCCCGTGTCGCCGCAACATACTGCAGACGGACCGCTTCCGCCATTTCATCCTCACCGGCAGATGTATAGATCTCTTCATCACAGAGATACGTCGGAACATTTGTGACCGACCCTTCTTCCATCAGCTTATAGACGACGGAAGGATAGTAGTACCCTCCCTTGCGGAATCCGCTGTAGGAAGGCTCCTCCTTCTTGGAACGATCCGCGATGATCACGATATTCGCTGTCAGTCCTTTGGATTTATGAACATTCATCAACCTGACGGCATTCTCATCGCTCTCCAGCGGAAGATCCCGTTCCACCTTGGATACCCGGTACTCCTCCATTACCTGTGCGAGTTCTCCCAGATCCTGTACATCACTTTCCAGTACGGTTTCCACCATCTGATGAAGGTGGATCCGGTACTCCCGGACCTGCTGCCGTGTATACTCTGCATTCTTCGGCACATAGTATTCTTCGTGATTCAGCAGATACTGGACGATTGCGGCCATACTGAAGTGTTCCTCGGCAAACTTTTCCCGCAGAGCCTGCAGTTTTTCCGAAGCTTCGCTGATCTCATACTCTGCTGCACGGCTGATATCCAGTCCTGACAGAACCTGTTCTGATACATACCGGTTCTGTTCATTCTTGGGATTGGCAAAGTATGTCACCAGTTTTATAAACGCATGCAGCACTTCATCTTTGTCCACACTGATCCTGCCGGAAATGTTTACAGGAATTCCGTTCGCATAGAATTCATCCGCATACTGCGGCATGTGCGTTGTGCTTTTGGTAATGACCATGAAGTCGGAATACCGGATCCTGCGCCGCTTTCCGCCGCGCTCTTCGATGAAATACCACGGCCTTTCCACCAGATTCCGGATCAGTGCGACCGTCAGTTCCGCATCGGAACGCGCATCTCCGTTCTTCGGATACTGATACACCCCATGCAGTGCCCTGTCATCACGGATCTCCCATTCCGTTTTCATCGGTTCATAGATATCCATCAGACCGGTATACACTTCATTCACCCAGTCGATCACGGCTTTGTTTGAACGGAAATTGTAGTTCAGCTGGATCCTCTCGCATCCGGGGGTACGGACCATCATTTCGTTTACATCGTCATAAACAGCGATCTCTGCACCTGTAAACCGGTAGATGGATTGCTTGGGGTCGCCGACCACAACCAGCTTATCCCCGGACAGGATCTCTTCTTCCGGGCGTGTTCCCGGCTCCTCGGAAAGCATTTTCACGATCCGGGTCTGAAGACCCGTCGTATCCTGGAATTCATCGACGTAGATCTTGGAATACCGTTTTCTGAGTCTGTCCAGCACCTCAGGGTGCTGCAGAAGGAACTGCTCCGAACGGAACAGGATGTCATCGTTGTTCAGTTCGGTTGTCTGCTCTGCCGCTGCGCTCTGATATGCCTGCTGGACCGGCTGCAGATAGCGTATGACCTTTTTGGCCTTGAACGCTTCATAGACATTCTTCAGGTCCATGTACAGCGCCGAAGGATCGAACAGATCCAGCACATGATCTTCTGCCCTGAGCACTTCATCAAACATCGGATCCGGGTCTGATCTGTAATAATAGGTCTTTTCTCCATGACGGCGTTCCTGCACAAATATCAGCCAGCCGCCCATTTCCACAGCAGCGTTCAGTACCTGCCGGTCATCCGTACGGTCCAGGTTTCTGAGCTGATCCATTGCGTCAATGAATGCAAAGGTATTCTTCAGCAGTTTCTTCTCACCTTTTCCGGACTTGTTCATCGGCCGGTACTGTGCTTTGGTCGCAGTGATCTGTTCCGACAGCCGGATCAGCGGATCCAGCAGCGTATCAACACATGCATGCGCTGACGTCATGATCTCTTCTTCCGTCGGGTGATCACTCATGACAATGGGTTCGCGGATATCCGCAATCTGCAGAAATGTCCGCTCAAGTACATCGTGATTGTATCTGTAGCCGTTCTTGGTGATCCAGTCACGGCGGAACAGTTTGTTCATTTCCCGGAAATGCGACCTGCGCCATTCCGCAAAGAACGCCTTCTTCCGGTTCACATCATCTTCATCCTCAAGCATCTGCGCACCGAGCGCCACATGGGATTCAAATGCGTATTCCCGCAGGATCTTCAGCAGAAAGGAATGAATCGTTGATATCTGCATCAGTTCAATGTTGGAGAGTGCCTCGGAAATGATCGTATTGTCCGGATCCTTTTTGAGCAGTCCGGCAAGTTTGTCCGCGATCTTGTCCCGCAGTTCGTTCGCTGCAGCATTCGTATAGGTGATGATTACGAATTCCTCAATCGGTGTGCCGAGGACGATCTGCCGGCTGATACGGTCACTCAGCATCGTTGTCTTTCCGCCTCCTGCGCCGGCAACGATACTGTAATTCTGATGTCCCTCATCCGGAATGTCCAGTTTCAGCAGATCCCGGTTTCTCGTTTCCTGTTCATCCATCAGTGATTCACCCCCTGTCTGCTGCACAGTTTCAGATAGCTGCAGAACCTGCACGGTTCCTCATCTTTCCTGAGGATCGCTTCCGTGAGTTTTTCCAGTATCTCAAGTACATCCTGTTCTGCCTGATCATCGGAACCTGTGTAATCCTTCCGGCAAAGATCGTACAGTTCAAAGATATTCGGATAGAAATGATTCCGTTCAATTTCCTGCATTGTCATTTTCAGCCTTGTCATGTTCAGGCCTTCCAGATCACTTCGCTCGATCATATACCGTCGTTCTGTATCCCGCGGGAATTCATAGCGGAAACCATCAAACACATAATGCATGGAACTCAGGTCTTTTCCTTCCAGTTCACTGATCCTCTTCTTTGTGTGCTCTAGCAGAGTTTCTCCGTTATCACCAAGCGCTTTGTTGTCCATCAGCGCTCTGTAGTACATCGTGTGCTGCAGAAGAGCAGCTTCCTGATCTTCCTTCTGTTTGTTCTTCTGCTTTCCTGTTTTATAGTCCACAATGCGCAGATGTACGGCATTTGCGTCTTCATCCACTTTATAGTCAATGCGGTCGATCGTTCCGCTGCAGATGAATGTATGCGTCCTGTTTTCCGCGTAATCGATCGTCCACGGTGCTCTGCGGAAATGTTCTTCAGCAAACAGGATCCGCCAGCCGAAATCATCTCCCCCGGTACTCAGGCTTGTATGCACATCATCAAAGTAACGGACCGCATCATCAAGCAGTTCCTCTGTTTCCTGATCGATCAGTCCTTCCGAGTCCGCAGGAGCTGTCAAACGGTATACATCCTTCAGTTCCTCAAACAGCACCCGCAGAAGATCCCGGTCCGCAAACGTACTGTACGCTTCGCTTCCGCTGCGGATCAGCCGCTGCTTCACATAGCGTTCGGCGGCAGCATGGAAAAAATTCCCGGTATCACTGGCCTGCAGCCATCTGGCCGGATCGTTTTCATTGAATGTATTCTCCGGTATCTGCAGAATACGCCGGTACCAGTACTGTCTGGGACATTTGACCAGTTCACCGGCAGAGCTCGCACTTGCTTTTTCGGGCAGACTGCCTGCTCCGGCAATTTCTTCTGTACACGGATGCGATGAGCGATAACCCGCCGCCGGATTCCCGTAGACGAACTCCGGAACATCACCGCAGCCGAACGCAGCGTGAAGATTCCGGTAGAACGCGGAAGGTCCTGCTGCCCGGATATTGACCGTATCAAAAGAGGCATAGCCGAATGACAGCCGGTTACCTGTGAACAGTTTCAGTGTCCGGAACAGGTTTTTCTCGGCCAGTTCAGCCTGTGCTCTGACGGTCGGCTTCCAGCCCGGTCCGATAAACCGCTCCATTTCATCATCACGGATCACAGGTGATTCGTTGACGTTCCCCTGCATATCCTTCAGAGCCAGCCCGATCAGATAGACATACGGACGATCGGGAACGATCCAGCCGCTTAATCTGCGGACACTGACGGCATCAGCTGATTCCGTATCGGAGACCCGGATCACGGTAAGAACTTCCTCCAGAAAAGCGATCGCCTCCGGCAGCGGCAGTGCCCGTTCTTCCAGTGCGACCATCAGATCTGTCTTCTTCAGAACGGAAAGGAATGCGGTTTTCTGCGGATCTGGTTTGGTATATCTGTCCAGGCATGAGCAGATGTTCCGGTATACGGTAACCGGCTGAACGAGCGTATACGCTTCTGCACCATTGCCGAAAACACACAGCAGATCCCTGTGGAACTGCAGCAGCTCGGGTTCCCGGTGATACTCCTGTGCCGATTCATGTTCGATGAATGCTGCATTCCGGCTGTATCCCCATCCCAGCAGCATCCTGTCCGTTTCCGAATAGCGCTCGGCTGCCGCAGTCACATAATCAAAGTAACTGCTGCCTTCCGCCAGATTCCCGGTCTTCAGACTGCCTTCCTTGTCCTTCATCACTCCTTCAATATTCAGAGCACTGCCGGCAAAGATCGTTTCCAGCGCTTTTTCCGAGTAATCATCCAGCGCCCAGTTCAGCAGATTCCGCATCAATGACAGATACGGATCGTTCTTTGCAGCATGCGGTGTCAGGAAGCGTGCCGGCATCCCGTTGGCTGTAAGAGCTGCCTGCAGAGGCTGTACCTGGCTTTCCGACATATGCAGGATCAGAACCTGACCCAGCGGATAATGATGCACCGCAATATCATCCGCAACATAGGCCGCTTCATTGTAGGAACCATAGCCTTTGAAAAACCGGATCTGTCCGGCCTCCGGACGTTTTTCCAGTGAAGCGCTGTCATATTCAAACAATTTGACGGTTTTCAGACCGTCTCCGAAACATTGTTCCAGAAAGCGCTCCTGAAGGCCGTTCAGCTGATCGGTGTCTTCCTGAAGAACTGCATAGTCCGTACCGGTCACCGTCTCTCTGCAGACATCCGGTCTGTCCGTCAGGTATTGATACAAGGCAGTTTCATCCATCATCCCGCGGTGCTTCAGTTCTGCCTCATATGCGCTGATCAGGATCTGAAGATCCATGATTCCGGCCGCTTTTGTATCCTGTTTCAGTCCGTTTGTACGTATCAGATCCGCCTTCCGGTATATTTCCTCCGCCGTGCGCAGATTGAACATCCTCTGATCCTTAAAATACTGCAGTTCAGCCGTATGTTTCAGAAGAACACTGCGGAATACCATCATCGCCTCATCAGGGCTGATCAGCGTCCGTTCCGCCTCATATCCGGCTGCAGCACAGGCATGCGCGTACATGAGTTCTGCTGTATGTTTCAGTGTCGTGACCGTTACATTCCTGACGATATTCCCGCTGCTTCGCTCATATCTGTTCAGCAGCCTGTTTCCTTTTTCGGCATCTGAAGTAATCAGAACACGCCGGTATTGTGTATCCTGTCCCAAATAATCATCCAGAAGCACGCCGGTTCACCTCCGTATCTTTCTGTATATCAGTTTCAATTACATCCATTTTATCAGCATTGCCTGACAGCGCTCAACAGTGCCGTGACGCATGAAAAAACCCCGCTGTCAGCGGAGTCCTTCATTGCGTTCAAAGAAACCTGATGGCTTCCGGCAGTTTGTACACAACCTTGCATGTACATTCCACCGGCTTCCGGTTCCGGTTCAGCAGTACCGGCCGCATGCCTGCCGCTTCCGCACCGCTGATATCCGCCTGCAGGGAACTGCCGATGAATACGGCATCCTCACTGGCACATTCACTGATCGCCAGTGCTTTTTCAAACAGACGGCTGTCCGGTTTGTAGGCCTTTGCCGTCTCCCCGGAGATCACGCCGTTCACATGAAGATCATTGCGTCTCAAACAGACACGTACATACTGTTCGTTGATATTGGTCACAATATAGACAGGCAGGCTGCACTGTTCAAAGAACTCCCGTACATCGCTGAAGATCGGTGCGTACATCCAGTGATTCATCATCAGCTGGCGCAGGTCATCCTGATTCTCCCGCAGTCCGTAATCCTTCTCCATCTTCCTGAGCAGGGACATGCAGATCTCTTCCTGGCTCAGGAAGGCCTCTGCTGTACATCCTGTTTCCAGGATCCCCCGGTTGGCCAGCCACCAGTCCGTCAATGCGTCAACGTCCTTCATCCTGCTGTTCTGCAGAATGCGGTTGTAAAACTCTTCGATATCCTTGCCCTTGCGGCGGATCAGTGTTCCGTTATAATCCAAAAATACTGCTCTTGCCATACCCTTTGACTCTTCCGTTAGGAATTATACTAAAAAGGCCCTCTGATTGACAAATGTTTCAGAGTGCCTTGTTTGATTATCTGCTGTACAGTTCTTCCAGTGAACCTGCAGTGTTCAGCTCTTCCTCACAGCAGATTCCGTCTTTCCAGTACAGTTTCCGGGCAAATGCCGTATCCGCGGATTTCAGCACCTTGTACGTATCATCGACGAATTCCAGTGCTGCACAGTTGGACAGGGCGAAGCCGATCCTGCCGTTGTCCCGCAGATTTTCCTTCGCGTCCGGGATCCTCGTCGCTTCCACATCGCTGTGCGGGATGAAATATCCTTTGAGGAAGCCCAGGCAGTCCACTTCGATGAACGGCTGGGAAGGGTCGTTGTGGATGATCTTCAGGGAATCGGAACTGCAGGATTCAAACCAGCAGTTTCCTCCGGCCGACAGACCGCAGAGGACCTTTCCGTCCTCCCACGCCTGACGCAGGACCTTGTCAAAGCCGGTTCTCTTCCACAAAGCGATCATCGACAGTGTATCGCCGCCGCCTTCGTAGATGATATCCGCCCAGCCGATCTTCTCCTGTACTACAGCCAGATCCTCCAGCTCCGTACTCTTCAGATCACGGCATTCACATCCGTATCTTTCATAGATATCGCGCATGACCTCAAAGTAGAACTGCTGGCGGTCTTCTGTCGGCTGAGAATGGGCGATCATCAGAAAGTGCGGATGTGCCTTATCCGTCAGTCTGACGATCTCCCGGTCGATGGATTCCGTATCGTAGGGGGCTCTGCCGCCCTCGGGAAGAGGTCTGCCGTTCTCTCCGCCGGCAATCGCGACGATCTTCTTCGTCATTCGTTGTCCGGGCCTTTCAGCGCACCGCCGTTGGTTGCGATGACCTTCTTGTACCATTCAAAGGAATCCTTGCGGATCCGCTTCAGGGAGAGTTCATCCAGCGATTTCGCATTGTTCAGCTGCTCATCCGTCACATCGACATAGACCAGACCGTAGCGCTTCTCGATACCGTTGCCGGTGGACAGCAGGTCCGTGAATGACCACAGGTTGAACGAGATGACCTCACAGCCGTCTTCGATCGCCAGACCAAGCTGATAGATATGATCGTTCAGGAACTTGATGCGGGCATTATCATGGATATGACCGTCCGGTCCGAGCGTTTCATGAGCACCGTAGCCGTTCTCTGTGATCATCATCGGCAGATGGTAGTGATCCCAGACATAGCGCATGGTATAGCGCAGGCAGACAGGGTCAATATCCCAGTCCCAGTCCGTCCGTTCGACATAGGGGTTGGCAATCATCTCATAGAGCCCCGGATAGGTCGGATACTGGAAGTTGCCCTTCTCACCTGTCTTGTTCAGTTCAATGTCCAGATACTTGGTATCGACCGGTGCGTAGCGGCAGACATTGGAACGGTAGCAGTTGATGGCGAAGAAGTCGATCTTTGCGGATCTGATCAGTTCCATATCTCCCGGCAGGATCTTCGGTTCAATTCCGTTTTCCTTCCAGTAGCGCTTGATGAAGCCGTTGTATTCACCGAAGACATACAGATCATCCCACATCTTCTCCGTCAGCTCTTCCGCATCCATTGCGGCAATCTGGTCCATCGGGCGGCAGCTTTCCGGATAGAACGGTACATAACCCGGGACAGGGCCGATCTTTCCGCCTTCCACCATTTCATGGCAGGCAATGACGGCCTTGGCATGGCACAGGTTCATGATATGGTTGATGTCCCATTTTTCCTTGAACCAGTCGGTGCAGCCTTTATCCAGGCCCAGCCAGTTTCCGTACAGGATCTGCATGTTCTGTTCATTGATCGAGAGCCAGTACTTGACCCGGTCACCGAATTCACGGAAACAGGTGCGGCAGTAGAAATCAAACGCATCGATGACGCCGCGGTCATGCCAGCCGTTGTATTTTTCATCCACCCAGACAGGCAGATCATAGTGATACAGGGTCACGATCGGTTCAATGTGATTTCTGACCAGGGCATTGATCAGCTTGTTGTAGAAAGCGATACCTTCCGGATTGATCACGCCCTCTTCCGGGATGATCCTGGACCAGGAGATCGAGAACCGGTAGGAACCGAACCCTGCTTCAGCCATCAGTGCAACATCTTCCTCTACGTGATGATAGTGGTCCGCTGCGATGGAATTGTCCGCAAACGGTTTCTTCGTCTTCGAATTCAGGTCGATGATCGCCGGTGTACGTCCGCCGTCTGCGGTACCGCCCTCCACCTGCCAGGCTGCGCTCGAAGCACCCCACATAAAGCCTTCCGGGAACTTAGGTTTGTCTCTGTACTTCATTTTATTCTCCTCCATAGTACAAATGCCGGTACAATGCACCGATCAGATTGGAATCATTGTAAAACGCACAGGATGTCAGTTCTGCAGGTTTCATCCCGTAGGGAATCTCCTCATACAGACCGTAGAATTTATCCTTCACTGCATCCAGGAATACCGGATTGCGGCTGATCCCGCCTCCGAGTGCGATCTTCTCTGCGTCAAAGATACACTACAGACCGAAGAGCGCACGAGCCGTATCACGCAGGTGGCGGTCGATGACGGGATACAGGACTTCGTCCTGATCCCGGTAGGCCTCCATGGCTTCTTCACCGCTCATACCTGCGTATTTTACATTCAGGTGTTCGAGTTTCTTCAGCATTCCCGCTGTACTGAAGCGCATGCCGAAGAGGTCGTAGATATCCCGGAACGTATTCTCCATCAGGGTATAGCCGATCTCTCCCGCGATGTTGTGCGCTCCACGGTAGATCTTTCCGTCCTGGATGATGACCATGCCCACCGCTGTGCCGATCACTACGACCAGGGCATTCCGGCAGCCTGCCAGGGAGCCTTTCCAGAGCTCAGCCAGCGCTGCGCAGCGGGCATCGTTCTCAACGGTCGTCCGGATCCCGGTACGTTCTTCCAGGAGCTTTGCCAGTTCAAAATCCGCCGGGAGGTATTCCAGGCTTCCGCCGGATACACAGATTCCCCGTTCCGTATCAATGAAGCCCGGGGCAGAAATGCAGATTCCCTCATACTCCTTGTCCACAAGGGAAACCAGCGTACCGATGTACGCTTCCGGTGTTTCGTAAGGTGTCGGGACTTTTCCGCTGTTCAGGATCTGTCCCTGCTGATCCAGTCCGGCGTATTTGATGAATGTTCCGCCGACATCAATCCCCAGATATGTCATATACGTCCTCAGAACTGCTGTTTCAATTATATCGCGGCATCATTCAGCGAGGTCCGGTAACAGATGACGTGACATTGTTTTTCACCGGCTCTGACCAGCGGTTTTTCATAGGTTTCAGAATTGACCGCATTGGGAATATACTGAGCTTCCAGACAAACAGCACTCCGCTTCGGGAATGTACCGCCGTTCTTTCCCTGTCCTTCTCCGCTGAGATACTTTCCGGAATAGATCTGCAGACCGGGAAGGTCTGACCAGACATCGAGACGGATCCGCTCCGTTTTCACGGCTGCACAGTGCCGGAATCCTTCTCCGCGGATCACAAAGCAGTGATCATAGCCGCCGCCGAATGTCAGCTGTTCATCTTCATTGTCAATATCCAGACCGATCTTCTTGAACATCCGGAAATCAAACGGGGTATCCTCTGCCTCGAACGTTTCTTCTCCTGTCTGACCATTGCGGTCAATGGCACAGACAACATCGCTTTCGATCATCAGTTCATGATCCAGCGCGGTACGGGACTGCGGTCCGTTCAGGTTGAAGAAGGCATGGTTCGTCAGCGCGATATAGGTGTCTTTGTCACTTTCCGCGGACAGTTCGATCCGCAGTCCGTCATCTTCCAGGATATACTCTGCACAC
>JAFWJP010000156.1 GCA_017514645.1 Solobacterium sp.
AGAACGTCCAGAGAGCGTACCGCAAGAAGCTGCCGTTCGGTATCGGTCAGATCGGCAAGAGCTTCCGTAATGAGATCACACCGGGCAACTTCATCTTCCGTACACGTGAATTCGAACAGATGGAAATGGAATTCTTCTGTGCGCCGGGAACGGATGACGACTGGTTCCCTTACTGGCGCAAGTTCTGCATGGACTGGATCCTGAGCCTGGGCGGAAAGGCAGAGAACCTGCGTTTCCGTGATCATACACCGGAAGAACTGAGCTTCTATTCCAAGGGCACAACGGATATCGAGTACAAGTTCCCCTGGGGCTGGGGTGAACTCTGGGGTATTGCCGACCGTACAAATTACGATCTGTCCCAGCATATGAAGTTCTCCGGAGAAAACCTGGAGTATCTTGATCCGGTGACCAACGAGAAGTTTATTCCGTACTGTGTTGAACCGGCAGTCGGTGTTGAGCGTCTGTTCTTCATGTTCTTTACGGATGCCTATGATGAGGAAACACTGGAGAACGGTGATACACGTGTTGTTATGCACTTCCATCCGGTACTTGCTCCGGTGAAGGCAGCTGTCCTGCCGCTGCAGAAGAAGCATGCAGAGCTGGCAAAGAGTATCCGCAAGGAACTCTCCTATGACTTTGAGACGGATTATGATGAGTCCGGTTCCATCGGCAAGCGTTACCGTCGTCAGGATGCGGTCGGTACACCGTTCTGCATCACAGTGGATGAGCAGACGGCCCAGGACGGCACGGTCACGATCCGTTACCGTGATACCATGGCGCAGGAGCGCATGAGTGTTGCAGAGGTCAGTGAGAAGATCAGGAAAGAAATCCGTTTCTGATAGAAAGGATCCGGATGGTCAGAATCCGAGAGGATGACATCAATGCGATTCGCAGCAAAGCTGATATCGTTGATATAATCAGCCGGTATCTTCCTGTGAGCAAAAAGGGCAAATCCTATACTGCGCTTTGCCCTTTTCACGATGATCATTCTCCGTCTCTGTCCATTTCCGAGGACAAGCAGATCTACAAGTGCTTTGTCTGCGGTGCGGGGGGAAATGTGTTTTCCTTTGTCCAGAACTATGAGAAGATCACGTTTCCGGAAGCGGTGGTCAAGGTTGCGGAACTGATCGACTACCCGCTGCAGTATGAAGCAGACACTGTAAGGGAACAGGTTGATCCGCATAAGGCAACACTTTACCGGATCCTGGACGATACCATCAAGTATTCGATGTACGAGCTGAATTCCGCGCCGGAACAGAAACAGTACCTGGTCGACCGGGGACTGGACGAGCGGGTGCGCGACCGGTTCGAGATCGGCTATAATCCGCCCGGAGATGCCCTTTACCGCTTTCTGAAGGCCAAGGGGTATCAGGACAGGGATCTGTTTGCCTGCAATGTGATCCGGAACGCTTCCCAGGGATTCGGAGATGTATTTTCGGACAGAATCATGTTTCCGATCCATGACGCGAAAGGTCACCCGGTCGGTTTTTCCGCCCGGACACTGGATCCCCGGAACGCTTCCAAGTACATCAATACCAATGAAACAGAACTGTTCGAAAAAGGGCGGCTCGTGTACAATGCGCACCGGGCTGCTGCAGAAGCGAGACGTCAGGGTAAGATCTATGTAACGGAAGGTGTTACGGATGTCATTGCGTTTGACCGGGCAGGGGTACCGAACTGTGTCTGTACACTGGGTACATCCTGTACGAAGGATCAGATCAGGATCCTCAAGGATCTTTCCGCCAGGATCGTCTTCTGCTATGACGGTGATGATGCGGGACAGAACGCAACCTTCCGGGCAGGCAAGATGGCGATTGCGGCCGGCGCGATGGTATCGGTGATCCGCAACAGCGGCGGTATGGATCCGGATGAGATCATCCGTTCCGGCGGAAAGGAAGCTCTGCGC
This sequence comes from Solobacterium sp., assembly GCA_017514645.1. GTDB lineage: Bacteria > Bacillota_I > Bacilli_A > Erysipelotrichales > Erysipelotrichaceae > Bulleidia. The sequence continues at coordinate 1,907 of JAFWJP010000156.1, forward strand.
GATCTGCTGAAAAATGAGATCTCCTGGGGCGAATTTGTCCTGAACTATCTCAGCCGGAATGTCAACTTTGACAATTATCTGGAGAAAAAGGAATTTGCCCAGCAGGCGATGAAGGAGATCGAACTGCTGAATGATGCGTTTGACCGGCAGTATTTCCGGAATGAGATCGAAAAGATGACCGGTCTGCATACCGAAGAACGCCGGCGTCCGGAACAGCAGGCTGTACGCCGTAAAGAGATCCGGATACCGAGCGGGATCCAGGATGCCGAAGAGCTGATTCTGATGTATATGATCCGCAATCCGCATGCAGTATCCCGCTTTGAAGAAAAACTCGGGTTCCTGAGTGATCCCGTAAGGTCGAAGACCGCAATGCTGGTGGTGGACCGGACACGGAAAAAGTCGGTCTGTACGCCGGCGGATCTGATCGACGCAACAGAAAATGAAGATGTCAGGCAATTGGTGACGAAGCTGGCTACGGATGAACGGTTCGACCGTGAATATGATGAGGCGATCCTCGACGGTGCCATGCGCCGTGTAAGGAGCTATGTGATCGAGAAAAACATCGAGAGTTTGTCCGAGCAGCTCAAGCAGCCGATGAATGATGAAAGCAGAATGATCCTGCTGCAGAAATACCAGGAAAGCATGCAGGAAAGAAGGAGGTATATTGATGAAGACGACGGTCAATGAAGAAACGGAAGAGATAAGATCCGGTGCGAGAAACAGGATCGCAGCGAAGAGAAGGGCTGCCTCGCTTCGTGCGGAAGCAGCAGAAACAGAGAAAGCCGTTGAAGCTTCATTGAAGCGGCGTACCTACCGGATGAACCGTCTCGTTCCTCAGAAAGAGGAAGAAGCTGTTCCTGAGGAAGTCATAGCTGCAGAAGAGATTCCGGCGGAAACACCGAAAGAAGTCATCGAGATCAGTGCGTACAAGGAATCCGGCAGCAGGGAACTGAAGACTCTGGATGAACTGAAGGAGAACTTCAAGGCGTTCTATGAACAGGAAGGCATGATCCTGCAGAAGGATATTCTCTCTGCGCTGGAACATTATGATATGACGGATGAAGACATGGAGAACCTCTATGTCTGGTTTGATGATGAACAGATCCGTATTTCGGAAGATGAAGATGTGACAGAGATGGACGACGATGATGTGGATCTGCTGGACGACAGTGACGGTGACGGATTGGATGACGATGCAGAGCGTGATGTTGTCGAAGATATCAATGCAATCATCAATTCTACGGATCTTGGTCATTCCGGAAGTATACAGCTGAACGATCCTGTCAAGATGTATCT
>JAFWJP010000157.1 GCA_017514645.1 Solobacterium sp.
ACCGCATCCGGCCGGTTCTCATTTCTTCCTGCCGGCAATGAAACTTGATGACAGTTGATATATAATATCTGTGTATATGATCGATATTTCATTATTGTCAGATACATACACCGTCAGGATCCTCAATGAGAATGATATCCCGGATATTGTTTCATTATGCCTGGATCATCCGCTGTTCTATGAATATACTTCCGTTCGTCCGACAGCCGGACAGGTCCGGACTGATATGACGGCATTGCCGCCGGGAAAAACGGAAGCTGACAAGTACTACGCCGGATTCTTTGATGATGACGGTCTGATTGCTGTCATCGATCTGATCGATGGATATCCGGACAGTGATACTGCATTTATCGGGTTTTTCATGGTCCGGAAGGATCTGGAGGGGAAAGGAATCGGTTCCTCACTGATCAACGAGGTAACCCGGACGCTCTCAGAAGCGGGATTCTGCAGAATCAGGCTCTGTATCAACGAAGGAAATCCGCAGTCCGGTCATTTCTGGGAGAAACAGGGATTCCGCCTGCTGGAGCGTTATATCCGTGATGATGGCAGTGTATGGCTGGCAGAAAAGACAATAGGACAGAATTGAGGTGATCATACATGCCGAATACCGGTCTGAAAAAAGAACATATGATCGATTATGCGGAATACATGGACCTTTACGGACAGCTGGAATCCGCAACTGAACTCTTTACATATTACCGCAGTGCCATGCAGGAGCTGGAAACACGGCTCAACATGCTGAATGATTACTTTTCCATGTACAGTGAGCAGAATCCCATCACTGCGATCCATACCCGTCTGAAATCCATCGACAGTATTTTCGAAAAACTGAAACGCCGTGATTTTCCGGTCAATGTACAGTCGATCATCGACAATCTGTACGATGTGGCCGGCATCCGTGTCATCTGTCCGTTCATCGATGATGTCTACCGGGTGTCGGATAAACTGCTGAAGCAGGACGATATCATTCTTGTAGAGAAAAAAGACTATATCATGTTCCCGAAACCCAACGGCTACCGCAGTCTTCATCTTCTCATCGAAGTTCCTGTATTTCTCCCGCCCGGAAAGCGGATGGTCAAGGCAGAAGTACAGATGCGGACCATTGCCATGGAATTCTGGGCCAATCTTGAACACTCCATGCGCTATAAAAAGGATACTGACCCTGAGACCATGAAGGAGATCTCTGAAGAACTGAAGAACTGTGCGCTCACCAGCAATGAACTGGACCGCAGAATGCAGGAGATCCGCTACAGGATTGAAGGTGAACAATTGCTGAAAACCGAAGGAGACCAGGAATGAACATCTACCTGCTGGAAGGAAAGGAAAGCTATCTTGTAAAACGTGACAAGCAGAATATCCTGGCACCTCTGCTCGAGGATTCGACTGTTACGGAACTGGACGGTTCCGACCGCAGAACCTTTTCGCTGCGGGAAGCGCTCAGACTTGCGGATACTGTTTCCTTGTTCGACAATCGCCGGATCGTTATCATCAATGACCCGTTCTTCCTGACAACATCCGGCAGTGCATCCGAGAAGGAAGAAGCCGCATCGCTGCTTGAGTCCTACTGCCGCAATCCCAATCCCGACAGCATAGTCATGTTCATATGCAGCGGATGGAACGCTGACAAGCGCACTGCAGCATTCAGGATTCTCAGCAAGTATCCCTCGGTCAAAATCGTTTCCCACAAGGAACAGAAATTCCAGAATCTCACAGCCGCGATAGATGAGATCCTCAGAAACAGCGGTCTGACCTTCACAAAAGAAGCTGACGCTGAGATCCGCCTGCGTGCATCAGGAAGTCTTTCGGAAGTATACCGCGCCCTGGACAGTTTCCGCCTGTACGGTGCAGACAGAATCACAAAGCGCGATGTGGAACACCTGATGCCGCCGAATCCCGAAGCAGACATCTGGAGACTCGGGGAAGCCTTGCTGAAAAAGGATGCACCGTCCATGCTCCGGGCTTACCGCGATCTGAAGGAAACGGCCGGATACAGTGACCTTGACATGATCCCGCTCATTGCATCACAGATCCGCCGTATCTACAACACCCGGAAATGCATGGACTGCGGGATGTCCGATCAGGAGATCAAGGATTACCTGAAAACGAATACGGTATACTACGATTATCAGAACAGCAAGCGTTACAGTACGCAGCAGCTTCTGGGCATGCTCAGTTCACTGGCTGATCTGGAACAGGGCATCAAATCCGGCAGAGCAGAAGAAAAGGGGAGTATCGAAACCTGGCTGCTCAACAGAATATGAAACGCGAAGCTTTGATTCATCCGTTTGATCCGCTGTTCGACAAGGATTCCCGGGTTCTGATACTCGGGTCTTTTCCAAGTCCTGTATCCCGGAAAAACGCTTTCTATTACGGAAATCCCCGGAACCGTTTCTGGAAGCTGATGTCACTCCTCTATGAAGAGGAAATCACGGACAGGGTACAATTCTGTCACAGTCACCATATTGCCCTGTGGGATGTGATCAGTACATGTACCATCTGCGGCAGTTCCGACAGCTCCATCCAGGATGTGACTGTAAATGATATTGCCGGACTGATCGCCGGCACCCGGATCCGCAGCGTATTCACGACCGGATCCAAAGCATGGCAGCTGTACCGTAAATATGTAACAGACGCACCGGAAGCGATCAGGCTTCCCTGTACAAGCGGAGCCAATGCAGCGATGCATATGGAGGACCTGCTCAAACACTACCGGATCATCAGGGAGGTTACCGATGAAGAAGATTGAACTGCTGGCTCCTGCCGGCAATCCAGAAGCACTGAAAGCAGCTGTATCCGCCGGATGCGATGCAGTCTATCTGGGACTGACATCGTTTTCGGCAAGGGCATTTGCCGGCAACTTCACCCATGAACAGTATCTGGAAGCCATCCGCTACTGTCATATCCGCGATGTAAAGATCTATGTGACGGTCAATACTCTGATGTATGAGAATGAGATCGATGCTGCCATGGCAGAACTGCGGTTTCTCTATGAAAACGATGTTGACGGTGTCATGATCCAGGACTTCGGTCTGTTCCATAAAGCGCATCTCTGTTTCCCTGATCTGCCTTTGTTCTGTTCCACCCAGATGCATATCCATAACGCAGACGGCGCAGCATTCATGAAGCAGCAGGGTGCTTCCCGGGTCGTCGCGGCACGGGAGACACCACTGTCCGTCATCAGGGATATGGTCAGTACCGGAATTGAAATAGAAGTATTTGCCTACGGTGCGCTCTGCATCAGTTATTCCGGACAGTGCCTGATGAGTCAGGCTATGAAACAGCGCTCCGGCAACCGGGGCATCTGTGCACAGATGTGCCGGATGAAGTACAAAGCGGATGATCGTTACGCGAAGGACGGTGAATATCTGCTCAGTCCCAGAGATCTCAATCTGATCGAACGCATACCGGAACTGATCGGTGCCGGTGTATCATCACTGAAGATCGAAGGCAGAATGAAGCGGCCCGAATACGTATACCTTGTCATCAAAACATTCCGGGAAGCCATTGATGCCTGCTATGAAGGAAGACCGTATCATCTGTCCCGGGAACGCCTGCAGGATCTGAAGCTGATGTTCAACAGGGACTTTACGGAAGGACATATTTTCAGCGCTGCAGTATCTGAGCGCATGAATCACTTCCGGCCGAACCATATGGGTATAACGATCGGAACCATCACAGAAGTCCGGAAAGGGAAGGTACGGGTACAGCTGAAGGAAGACCTTCACCAGCATGATGGTCTGCGGATCATTGATCATCCGGAGGATATCGGTCTGATCGCTGTCCGGATCGAGAAGAACGGAAAACTTGTCAATTCCGCCAGGTCCGGTGAACAGGTATGGCTGGACTGCCCGGCCGATGCCAGGATACACAAGGGGAGCCTGCTGCAGAAGACCAGTGACTATCTGCTGCTCAAGGAGATCGGTTCCCATATCGGTGAAGAGAAAACCTCAGAAATCAGGATGGAATACACCGCAGAGCCCGAAACACCCTTGATCCTTACCGTTTCGGACGGAATGCATACAGTGACAGCTGTTTCCGATCAGCTCTGCGATTATGCCCGGAACGCTCCGCTCGACAGCGTAAAACTGGAACGTTCCTTGTGCAGGACAGGAGACGGACCTTACCGTGTTGCAGAGATCTCCGGCACCTGCGGGCATGTGTTCCTGCCGGTGAGCATCATCAACGAAACACGCAGAGCAGCTCTGGAACAGCTGGATGAACTGCGTGCACACAGACATCTGTATTCACCCGAGCAGCCCTATACAATCACTTTGGAACATACGGCAGACCCCGCGGAACAGATTATCATCAGCGGGATCCGCAATTCTATTGAACCGGGTATCCTGTCTGCAGGTGATCCGCTCCCTGTCATCAGTGAAAACGGAAGTACTGCAGAATTATACGAGAACAGGATCCTTTCCCAGCCCGGTGACTTCAACCGTATCCTGCATGATTGTACGGCAGGTATGAACCTGAATATCGCCAATTCCTATGCCTGCGCATTCTTCCTGCAGATACCCGGAATCCGGCGCCTGATCCTGTCCAGCGAGATGAAAGACATCAATATCGACGCTTTGATCAATGCCTTTGAAGAGCGTTATGGTTTCCATCCGCCTGTTTATGTACCGGTATACGGCAGAAGGGTGCTGATGTATATCAAGGATGGTTTCCTTCCGGAATGGAAAACGGTTCATACACTGACCGACGTCCCCGGCAATCATTACCCGGTTACGGTACAGGACCGTACTGCCTGTATTCTGGAACCGGAGCCGATACGAAGAGAACCGCATCCCAGGTGCGGAAGTTATGTTATGATAACAGATGAAAATATACAGACAGTGAAACGTATTGCGGAGGAGATCTATGAAGAAATTTATCACTGAATTCAAAGAGTTCGCTCTCAAAGGAAACGTTATGGATCTGGCCGTCGGCATGATGATCGGTGCCGCTTTCGGCAAGATCGTTTCCTCCCTTGTCAACGACATCCTGATGCCGCTGATCGCAGCCATCTTCAAAATCAATGATTTCACAGGCATGAAGGCTCTGCTCGTAGACAACGGCGCGGAAGAACTGAATGTCTATCTGTCCTACGGCAATTTCATCCAGAATATCGTTGATTTCCTGATCGTTGCTCTGTGCATCTTCATGATGGTCAAGGCCATCAATAAACTGCGTACCGCAACCGAAAAGAAAAAGGAAGAGGAGAAACCGGCGGAAGAACCTCCTGCAAAGAGTGATGAACTCAAGGCACTGGAGGAAATCGTCGCAATCCTGAAAAAGGAACAGTAATGCAGAAGCAGGTGAGCAGCCTGCTTTCTTTTTTGGCTATGTTTGCTATAATGGTACAGTATTTGAGGAAAACACATGTTTTTAAAGCGGATCGAAATGCAGGGTTTCAAATCATTTGCGGATAAAACCGTAATCACTTTTGATGATCCTATCACTGCTATCGTCGGTCCTAACGGCTGCGGAAAATCCAACATTTCCGATGCGGTACGCTGGGTGCTGGGAGAACAGAGCGCCAAGAGCCTGCGCGGCGAGAAGATGAACGATGTCATCTTTTCCGGCAGTGAAGACAGACGCATGATGAATATTGCCCAGGTCACGCTTGTGTTTGACAATTCCGCACATCTTCTCAATTCCGAAAGTGATGAACTGGAGATCACAAGAAGGCTGTACAGGGACTCTTCCGAAGCTGAATACCTGATCAACAGGAAGAATGTCCGGCTCCGTGATATCGTCAATATCTTCATGGATACCGGTCTGGGAAAGGATTCTCTCAGCATCATCAGCCAGGGTAATGTCATTTCCTTTGCCGCGGCGAAGGCAAAGGACAGAAGAGG
>JAFWJP010000015.1 GCA_017514645.1 Solobacterium sp.
GAACAGAACGATTTCTGTTCTTTGTGCGCGTCATTATCTGGATATCATGGCGTCCAGCCGGAATGTACAGTTCAAACTGGACGGTCTGTTCGATACGGATGTAGCCAAGGATGTGCGGGTGATGGACAGTCCGCTGATCGAGCTGTTTGCGGAGGACTTCGGCAGACCGATGACACCCAACGAGATGCAGAAGATCAGTGAATGGAACCGGGTCTATCCGCGCAATGCGATCATCTATGCACTGCGGGAAGCGAGCGCGTATCAGAAGAAAAGCATGTCCTATGTTGAGTCTGTCCTGAATGCGAACGGGAGAAAAGCAGGATGAACAGCCGGGCTGAAACCGTTCTGGAAGGACTCGATGTGCTGTATCCCGAAGCACACTGTGAACTGCATTACCGCAGTATCTATGAGCTTGCGGTTGCAGTCGTGCTTTCGGCGCAGACGACGGATGCGTCGGTCAACCGGGCTACACCGGCACTGTTTGCGGCATATCCGGACATACATGCACTGGCTGAGGCGGAGGTTTCTGAGATCGAACCGTATCTGCATTCCCTCGGCCTGTACAGGAACAAGGCAAGAGCGGTTCATGGGCTTGCGGTCATGTGTGTAACGGAGTTCGGCGGAGAGATTCCTTCGGGACGCAGTGAATTGATGCGTCTTCCGGGGGTCGGGAGAAAGGTTGCAAACGTGATACTGGCGGAGGGCTACGGTATCCCGGCTATGCCTGTGGATACGCATGTGGAACGGGTATCCAAGCGTCTGGGGCTGGCGAAGCCGGATGATACGGTCAATGAGGTCGAGGAAAAACTGAAGCGGAAATTTCCCCGGGAGCGCTGGATCAAGGCACATCATCAGCTGATCTTCTTCGGAAGGTATCTGTGCCGGGCAAGGGGACCTTTGTGCGATCAGTGTCCCTTCGGTACGCTGTGCAGGTATCCGGATAAACAGATCAAGGAATAAGAAAACGGTCGGATGACCGTTTTTTCAGTTTTCCCGGAACAGCAGTTCGTACATCCGCTCTGCCGGATCAATGAGAGGCAGACGGGTCAGTTCTGACAGTTCCTTCCTGAACCAGGGAAAATGGGTACAGCCGAGAATGATGCCTTCGGCACCGGAAGCCTCCAGGAACTGCATCAGTTCCGCCATACGATAGCGTTCCATGATTTCCTGCGGCGGCATCCGGTTTTCCACTGCCCGGACAAGTTCGAGCATGCCCAGACCGATGACATCGATCTGCGGGTTTTCACGGTGCATGATCTCATCGATGCGGAAGGCGGATTGTGTGTTGGCTGCCAGCAGGGCGATCCGGCGGTAACGGGCAGCGAGTCCGCGGTAGACCATGAGGGGTGTTGCGACACGATCACCGCGGTTTCTGCAGAAGGATTCGAAGTCAAATGAACCGGATAGGGAATTGCAGTAGATGAAGAAGTTCCGGATGCCTTGTTCTTCGGCATTCCGGAAGATCTCGGTCATTCTGGCTGTCCGTATGGAGATGTCTCCGTACTGGAAGAGGTGCTGTTCGTCCGGGGTGGCGGATACGTTGTAGTCGTGGATCTCGAGAGAAGGATCCCGTTCTCTCAGCCAGTCAGCGCCCATCTGCGTGTCTGCGACAGTGCCGGCGATGACTGCGGTCTTCAAAGACATAGCGTCACCTCATTTCTGCTTCATTATCGGGCAGATGTCGGGGAGAAATCAACAGAAAAAGGAACTGCGGGTCAGGCAGTTCCTTGTTGCTGTGAATCAGTTGCTGAAGACCCAGCAGGAGAATTCCGTATTCTCCGGCTGTACGGTTCCGCTGATGATCTGCTTGTCAGCGTTCAGGATGAAATTCGTATCGTTTTCCGTTGCCAGTTCGAAGCTTTCCCTGCCGATGGAATCACAGGTGACACCGTGCTGGTATGCCCAGTTCCGTACGGTATCAGGGTTCTCGGTCGAGGAGGGGAACTGGATGGTCGGTACTTCCGGTTCCGGCCATACACAGCCCATAGCAGTCCACTGGCCGCCGTTCTGGATGCATTCCGCTGCCGGATAGGTACATGCACCGTCTGCCCATACACCGCCGTTTTCAGCGCATTTTTCCTCTGCGCTCTGTTCCGGAGGCGTTGTTTCTTCCGGTTCCGGATCCGGAGTACGGAAGCTGACGCACATTTCATTGGAGGATCCGCCGCCGTTCTCATAGGCATAGAATCCGCAGGCTTCGGTGTCCGTTCCTTCCCGGAGTCCCAGATCATCGAATGTCTGGTCTTCGTAGTCCACGCTCTTTTCCGCGACGACATTGCCGTCCTGGCTGAAGCGTACCTTGTAGCGGATGGGGCCGAAGATCCAGCTGTAGTCGAACAGACGGTTGCCCCAGGCTTCCACCAGCAGGTTTCCCGCACCGTCATACAGGCTGATATCCATGGTGTTCTCCGCAACCTGAAGCTTGGACTCATCCGGATATTTTGCCCAGTTGACATGTACTTTTCCGTCTGCGGTCATCTCTGCCGTGAAGGAACTCAGCGATTCAACGGAATCCGCGGATTCCGGACTCACCAGGTTTGCTTTGTCGCTCTTGATCATGCCGCTGGTGATGTAGTTCCAGTCCATACCGTCGATCGGATAGGCATAGGGGAAGGTACCCAGGATATGGGTGATGTCCGAAATGCCGGAAGGCCGCTGGACACCGGCCGGTGCCAGATCATCGTTCAGTACGGACAGCAGCTCGTTGCAGATGCGTCCGGTCAGGTTCAGGTTGGACTTGTACATATCGAAGTAAGTACCGGCATCCTTGACACCTTTCTCATAGCCGACCCAGACGGCAGTCGTGTACTGCCCGGTTTCGCAGACCATCCATTTGTCCTTGGACGCTCCCTGCGGGATGTTGTAGTCCAGACCGTCGGAACCCCAGTCGGTCGTGCCGGTCTTGGCGTAGACAGGATAGCTTCTCTGCAGCATCTGCGTATAGACATACTGCGGTACAACGTTGCGCATCAGTTCCGCTGCCAGGAAGGATGCCTGGGGAGAGAGGACCGCAACCGGTTCATAGACCGGTGTAACGGGTTCCTGGTAACCGCTGCGGAAGACGATCTTGCTGATGGTGTGCGGCTGGATGTAGTATCCGCCGTTCATCAGGACAGCGTGCGCTGCAGCAAGCTCCATCGGAGAGCAGGTGAAGTTCGATCCGCCGATGGCGAATCCGATATCGAAGTTGTCCTCGCTGACCCTGGAGAAACCCAGGCTCTTGATATAGTCGACAACGGTCTGCCAGCCTGCGGTGTTGATGACTTCCTGCAGGGTCTGGATGGCCGGCGTGTTCAGGGACATGCTGACAGCGTACTGCAGTGTCATTTCACCGCCGTACTGGCCGGACGCGTTCTTGATGACGATATTCGTACCTTGATAGGTGATGGGCCTGTCAGTGACGACATGGCTGGTTGACCAGCCGAGGTATTCGAAGGCCAGTGCATAGTCGATGATGGGTTTTACGGAGGAACCCGGCTGTTTGTACTGCTGGGTGGCGTGGTTCAGCAGCATGCTGCCGCCGCGGCCGTAGTTGCGTCCTCCGCCGATGGCTACAACTTCTCCGGTCTGGTTGTTCTCACTGATCATGCCGCATTCCATGAGTTCATCGGGGAACTGCACGGATTCCACTTCACCGCGCTGGATGGCATCCATCATGGACTGGGCTGCGGGATCCATATACGTATAGATCTCCATGGCTGTTGTCAGTGGATCCAGTCCGGTCAGCTGTTCAGCCTCCGAAATGGCAGTATCGATATAGGACTGGTAGGCATAGGCACGTCCGGTTGAAGTCGTGCCCGGGTCGATCAGCGTGTCTTCAACATTGATGCTGCGGGCAAGCTGGTATTCACGGTTGGTGATGTATCCGTGGCGCTTCAGCAGATACAGCACGGTATTGCGCCGGTTCGTGGCATAGTCAAGGAAGTTGTGCGGATCATAGTAGTACGGGGAGTTGATGACACCTGCCAGCATGGCGCTTTCGGCGAGGTTGAGCTCTCCGGCACTCTTTCCGTAGTAGTACTGCGCGGCTTTTTCGATGCCGCGGATATTGCCGGTACCGCCGAAGTTCATCTTGTTCAGGTACAGTTCGAAGATTGCTTTCTTGTTGGACTGCTTTTCCAGTTCGATGGCCAGGGCAATCTGCTGGATCTTGTACTCAATGTCCTTCCGGTGTGTATAGCCGGTTTCGTCATTCTGGAAGTAGGTCAGTTTGACCAGCTGCATGGTAAAGGTGGAACCGCCTTCCCGTTCCGGATTGCGCAGCAGGACGTTCTTTACAGTGACCAGCGTGGACTTTGTGAAACGGGGCAGGTCGAAGCCGTTGTGGCCGAAGTAACGGGAATCCTCAACGGCCAGAAAGGAATCGATCAGCGCTTCGGACAGTTCGTCATAGGTTACGTTCTCACGGATCTGTGTACCGACGTCCGCGATCAGGTTTCCGTCCTTGTCGTAGATATGGCTGGATTCCGGTGAGAAGAAATCATCGACGACAAGCTGCGGCTTGTCCCTGAGCATGACCTTTACAGCAATGCCGCCTGCGCAGAAGGCAAGCAGTTCGCAGAAAACGACCACCATCAGGATCAGTGTCCAGAGGTTCAGCTTGTTGATCCTGCGGTTTGTCTTCTTCTTTCTGCGTCTTATTCTGCGTTTTGTCGCCATAATCAGTTATTCTCCTTGAAGTAGACTTCATCCACGGTATGCAGATAGTCCACCGGTTTCAGATATGTTGAAGGGATCAGATGCCCGCAGTCACGGAACCAGGAATAGGGAATGGAGCTGCGGGCATCGGAAGCGATGCGGCTTATCATCTCCATGGCATCGATCAGGTATGTTTCATCATATTCGATGAAGCGGATGATGACAAATGCGACCGCTCCGTGCCGGGTTACGCTCTTCAGATGCTCCAGCTGGTGCGGATGAATGGATTTCAAAGGAAAAGAAGTCCTGGAACGGCATTCCTTGGCTTCGAAATCAATGTATTTTCCACGGTAGATGCCGTTGTAGTCCGTTGTGCTCGGGACTTTGAAATAGGCTTCCGTGATCTTTGCTTTGTTGCGGGCAGGGTAGTCGACCTGCACGATGGTGACGGGTGTCGGCTTTTTGTGGATGACGGCCTTGTCCTGGCTGAGGTAGTAATCGTTTGTCAGGTTGATTTCCTTCTCCAGTTCCATGCCGCGTCTGCCGGCAGCGACCCGCACTGTAGATACAGTGCTTTTCCGTCCGTCCGGATAATTGACCATAGTTGTCTACACCTCACGACCATTATACATTTCCGCCATTGAATAAGAAAGCGTCTGTTGATTTTCGGGGTTTTACCTGCAATAATATGAAACAGGAGCAGTGTATTATGGCAAAGGTTAATCTTGATATTCAGTCCATTCTGGACAAGCAGTTCAACATCGATTTCCGCGGCTACAGTGCGCAGGAAGTCGATGCATATCTGGATCTTGTAATCGAGGATTATCAGACGTATCAGGAGATCACTGCCGAACTGAACGAGAAGATCGAGGAGCTTGAGCGCACCAATGCGTCGCTCAGGGCGAAACTGATCGAAGTGGAAGGCCGTACAAGAGCTCTTGAAGCAAATCCGACACCTGCGGAGCAGGGTGCCGGCAACCTGGATATCCTGAAGAGACTGTCCCGTCTTGAGGATCAGGTATTTGCGCAGAAGAGGGACAGAGAAGAGTAAATTGCACATTCGGGCAGTCGCTGGTCGGATGATCAGAGGAAAGTCCATGCTCGCACCGTCTGTGATGACGGTAGTGTTTGTGCCGGTCCAATCAATAAGACCGGGCAGTGTAAGCTGACGGCGGAACAATGGCCTAAAGGGAAACCCATGGCCGGCGTCCTTAAGGTGTCACAGTGACGAAGCAGGCGGGAAACCGTCCTGGTGGAACGAGATAAACCCCTCAAGCGAGAAATCCAAATTTGGTAGGAGAATTCCCGAACGCGAAACGAAGTGCGAGGGAGGTGCCTTCGGGCAGAGATAAATGGCTGCTGCTTCTTCGGAAGTACAGAACATGGCTTACAGAATGTGTGATGCAGGAGCGGTGAGAACCGCTCCTTTTTACTGCCGAAGTGATGCATATTCCGGACGAAAACGATGACATATGTGGATGGATAGCGGCAAAAACGTTGCATAATCGCTGCAAAAATGATACAATCGTATTGCTGGAGAGATTTGAAACACAGTACCGGCAATGCGCTGTTTGTGGTATACTGACCCAGATAAAGGAGTGTTTCCGAAATGAATCTTCCTAACAGGCTGACAGTGCTGCGGATCGTGATGATTCCGCTGATCGTTCTGATTTACATCTTTCCGTATGCGCAGTTCGGAATCTATCTTCCGGTCCTGAGGATCGGTACAGTCAATCTTCCGGTGCTGAATCTGATTGTGCTTGTGATCTATCTGATTGCGGCATTTACGGATATGCTGGACGGAAAGATTGCACGCAAGTATCATCTCCAGACAACGTTCTGCAAATTTGCGGATCCGATCGCGGACAAGATGCTGACGACAACGATGTTCCTGCTGTTTACGGGCAGGGGTATCATTCCTGCTGTTCCGGTGATCCTGATGGTCTGCCGGGATATTATCGTTGATGGCTGCAGAATGATTGCGGCAGGCAACGGAAAGGTGGTATCCGCCCAGATGCTCGGCAAGCTGAAGACAGTGCTGCAGATGACGGCGATCGCGCTGATTCTGCTGAATAATCTGCCGTTTGAACTCTGGCGTCTGCCGGTATCCATGGTTGTGCTCTGGTTTGCAGCATTCATCAGTCTGGCAAGCGGGTATTCCTATTTCAGTCAGCTGAAAGATGATATTTTTGAGAGTAAATAAGGGGAACGCGGAAGAATCCGCGTATGAACATAGCAGAAGGAGACAATAGTATGGCTGCTGAAAAAACGAAAACAACGGATGTCAGTGAGGAGAAGAAAGACCAGCTTCTGGCTGATGCCCTGAAGGCAATTGAGAAAGAGTACGGAAAAGGAAGTATCATGCGTCTGGGTGACCGGGCACAGATTTCGGTGGATGCGCTGTCTTCCGGCAGTATCGCTTTGGACGCGGCGCTGGGAATCGGCGGTTATCCGAAGGGAAGGATCATTGAGATCTACGGTCCGGAGTCTTCCGGCAAGACAACA
>JAFWJP010000016.1 GCA_017514645.1 Solobacterium sp.
ACTGGCCGCGGCCGTCTACGCGTCCCAGCAGGACGAGGCAACCGTGCTGGAGGTCAGTTCCACCATGGACATCGGTGACTACCCGGGGGGAACGATCAAGGAACTGTATGCGTTCACCAACGCGGACAGTGTCAGGTTGTATAAAAACGATGAATTCGTAGCGGAATTCCGCAGTGAAGGCTGGAACGGTCTGACGCACGGACCGGTGAAGATCGATGATCTGGTGGGAGAACTGCCCGCAAAGCATGAAGACTTCACACCGGAGCAGGCGGAGCTGATCCATGACTGCCTGCGGGCAATGGGCCGCTATGGTCTGGCTTCTCTGCCGCTGCAGTACAAAGCCAAGCTGGCGTACATCATGGCCCGTTATCATATGAGTTTTGCGGATGGTGCCGCGCTGTACGGCAAGTATCTAGGCAACTGGGGCGGTACTGCAACGAAGTGGCGCTTTGACGCAGTCAAGGACGGCCATGTAGTGCGTACAGTCACCAAAACACCGAGTACGGAACTCCATCTGGAAGTCAAAGCGAGCCATACGGATCTTCTGGACTGGGAAAGTTATGATATGGCGGCCCTCCGGATCCGGGTGCTGGACAAGTACGGAAATCAGGCAGTATATGCACAGATGCCGGTAACGTTCACCTGCAGCGGACCGATCGAGATCGTCGGCCCGGCGGTGGCTGTGCTGGAAGGCGGCAGTACCGGAACATATATCAGAACAACAGGTGAAACCGGAGAAGGTACCGTTACCATTGCCTGTGAAGGGTGTGCTTCCGTTACTGTCCGGTTCAACATCAGAGGTGAAGACAGATGAGTACAAAGAAATTCTCCCGCAATGAAACGATTGCCTATGGTCTGGGAGCCATCGGCAAAGACATGGTCTACGCACTCAGTGCTTCCTATGTCATGTATTACTACCAGGATATTATGGGGCTGAGTGCCGGCTTTGTCGGGTTTATCCTGATGATTGCCCGGATCTTCGATGCGATCAATGACCCGTTCATGGGCGTTCTGGTTGCCAAGACGAACACAAAATACGGAAAGTTCCGTCCGTGGATCATCAGCGGTACCGTGCTCAACGCCTTTGTGCTGTATGCGCTGTTCGCTGCTCCGCACCTGGAAGGCAGCAGTCTCATGGTCTACTTTGCCGTGGTATACATTCTCTGGGGTGTGACCTATACGATGATGGATATCCCTTACTGGTCCATCATTCCGGCAGTGACGGACAATCCGAAGGACAGGGAATCCCTGTCAGTCGTCGGACGTACCTGCGCCGGTGTAGGAAACGCGCTGATCACGGTCTTTACGGTCATTGCGGTAGCGATGCTGGGCAGCGGGAATGAGCGTGCCGGCTTCAAGCGGTTTGCCCTGATCGTAGCAGTACTGTTCGTGGTGTTTGAACTGATCCTGTTCCTGGTGATGAAGGAGCAGGCACAGGAAAAGAGCGAAATGACGACAACATCGGTCGGGGAAATGTTCCGGGCGCTGTTCCGCAATGACCAGGCAGTCATTACGGTCATTACGATCATCCTGATCAATAGTGCGCTTTATATTACATCGAACCTGATCATCTATTTCTTCAAGTATGATCTTGGACCGACGGTGGACAGCTGGCAGGCAAGCTATACGACATTCAGTACGGTCGGCGGCGGGTCCCAGATCCTGAGCATGATGGTGGTGTATCCTCTCCTGAGAAAGTTCATGGGTAATACGGATATCTTCAAGCTCTGCCTGAAGATGTCGATCACCGGCTATGCGCTGCTGCTGGGTGCGTGCTTTACACCGTTCAGCCACAATATCATTGTCCTGTGCGGTATCGGTCTGCTGATC
>JAFWJP010000158.1 GCA_017514645.1 Solobacterium sp.
AAGCTGCAGGATCTGGATACCCGCATTGAGGAAGCACAGACGCTGCTGGGTGAGGATGATGCGGAACTCAAGGAGATGGCAGAAGCGGAACTGGAAGAGTGCGTACCTGCCAGGGAAGAACTTCTGGTGCACATCCAGCACCTGCTGATTCCTCGGGATCCGGATGATGATCATGATGTGATCATGGAGATCCGGGGCGGAGCCGGCGGAGATGAAGGCAATATCTTCGCGGGGGATCTGTACCGTATGTATACCAAATACGCGGAATCAATGAACTGGAAGGTCGCTGTACTGGAAGCCAGTCCGAGCGAAGCCGGAGGCTTCAGCCAGATCGTATTCTCCATCAAGGGCAATGATGTTTACCGGCATCTGAAGTTTGAATCCGGCGCGCATCGTGTACAGCGTGTGCCGAAGACGGAAGCCCAGGGGCGGATCCATACATCCACGGCGACCGTTCTCTGCCAGCCGGAAGCGGAAGAGGCAGACATTACGATCGATCCCAAGGATCTGACGATCGAAACACACCGGGCAAGCGGTGCCGGCGGCCAGCACATCAACAAGACCGATTCGGCTGTACGCATCGTTCATATCCCGACAGGGATTACCGTCAACTGTCAGGAAGGGCGCAGCCAGATCGAGAACAGGGAAACCGCCATGCGCCTGATCCGTGCCCGTGTCTATGAAGAGATGAAACGCCGCCAGGAAGAAGAAGAAGGAAAGATCCGCCGGGAGAAGATCGGTACGGGAGACCGGAGTGAAAAGATCCGGACGTACAATTATCCTCAGAACCGGGTGACGGATCACCGGATCGGACTGACGATCACCCAGCTGGACCGCATCATGGAAGGAAAACTGGATGATGTGATCAATGGACTGATTGAAGCGGATGAAGCCAGCAGACTGGCAAACATGGAGTTCTGATGAAGATTTCGGAATACGTAAGAAAATATGAAGCGCTCTGTGAAGAGCGGGATATACCGCCGGAGACCGTGATGGCCTATCTGGTGGAGATCACCCAGAGAGAGCGCTGGAACCTGTATCTGCACTATGAAGAAGAAATGCCGGAAGAGATCGTTCCGGAGTTTACCGCCGGAATGGAACGCATCCTGAATGATGAACCGATGGCACATGTACTGGGTTATTCCTGGTTCTACGGATACAGGATCCCGGTCAACGGCGATGTGCTGATCCCCCGTCCGGAAACGGAGGAGCTGTGCGCGCATGTGCTGGCAAGGATCGACAGGAACTTTCCGGAAGGTGAAGTTGTCTGTGCCGATATCGGTACCGGTTCCGGAGCCATCGCGGTGACATTGTGCAAAGAAGAGCCCCGGGTTTCCATGATTGCGACGGATATCTCGGAAGAGGCTCTGGTCATGGCGCAGAAGACAGCGGAAGTCAATGACGCAGAGATCACGTTCTATGCCGGTGATATGCTTGCGCCGCTGATCGAGCGGAATATCCGCCTGGATGTTCTGGTGTGCAATCCGCCGTATATCCCGGAGGATGAAGATATGGAACGTTCCGTGGTGGATTATGAACCGCATGTGGCACTGTTCGGCGGAAAGGACGGTCTGAAGTTCTATCGTCAGGTATTCCGTGACTGCCGCAAGGTCCTGAAGGACAAGGCTTTCATGGGCTTTGAAATGGGCTGGAACCAGAGGAAAGCCATGAGCCGTCTTGTGGAAGAGAGCCTCCCCGGTGTTCCCTATGAGATCCTCAAGGATATGAACGGAAAGGACAGAATGCTGTTCGTGTATTTCAGCTGTGAGGCGAAATGAGCAGAAGAAGACTGAGCCGGAGGGGAAGAACGATCCTGCGGGTCATGTTTGCAGTCCTGCTGTGCGTTTTCCTGTTCAGTACATGGAAGGTATATACCATCCAGCATGCCTACCGTACCGGCAATGATACCTATGCCGAGATCGCCGGCAAGGCGAAGCGGGAAACGGAAGACAGTGGAGAAACGATCGACTTTGATGAACTGGCTGCGATCAACCCGGATGTGATCGGCTGGCTGACGCTGGACGGAACGGTCATCGACTATCCGGTGGTCCAGGGAACCGACAACGCCTATTATCTGGAACATCTGTTCAACAGGGATGTCAACCATATGGGCAGTCTGTTCATGGATTACCGCAGTGATCCGTACTTCCGGGATTACATTACACCGATCTACGGTCATCACACGAATTCCGGGGCAATGTTCTGCACGCTGGAGAACTACAAGGAACAGGCATTCTACGATGAACATCCGCAGTTCCTCTACCGTACACCGCACGGAGACTATATCTTCGAGGCTTATGCCGGTACATTGATGAACGCAGAAGAAGATTTTCTGAAGACCGGATTTGCGGATGAAACAGCGTACCGGATCTATCTGGAAACGTTCAGGGAACACTCCACCTTTGTGTCGGACACGGAGTTCAGCGAAGGTGATCACGCAGTGATGTTATTGACATGCACGGCTGATTTTGAGAATGCGAGATATGTTCTGATCTGCCGTGTCGTGCCTGTGCTACAATAAAACCGAGGTATGTATGATACAGGATATCTATCCTTCCCAGCTGATCAATACCTACTATGACCGCTCCTGTACGGATGCGGACAGTGTACTGATGTACAGAAACGGCGCTGTTCTGATGCGCGACGGTCGTTTTCCTGCGGTCGGCGAATGCACGGGACAGCGTTTTATCTACCTGTTCTCCATCGATGATATTCATTATTACGGCGCTCCGTATGAAGAAATTGAAGGCTATGCACCGGTATCCCTGTATGCACTGCGTACTTCCGCTGACAAGGTATCAGCGTTTGCGGCGGTCACCGGCAGACACCTGATGCAGTGGTATGAAAGCCATCGCTTCTGCGGTCATTGCCGTACGGAGCTGGTCCACAGCCGGAAGGAACGCATGCTGGAATGTCCGCAGTGCGGTGCTCAGTACTTCCCGCAGATCGCGCCGGCTGTCATCGTCGGCATTGTCAACGGAGACAGAATGCTGGTGACGCAGTATGCCGGAAGGGAATACACGCGCTATGCCCTGATTGCCGGCTATACGGAGATCGGGGAAACGGCCGAGGAGACCGTCCGCCGGGAAGTCCGTGAGGAAACAGGTCTGCGTGTCCGGAACATCCGTTACTACAAGAGTCAGCCGTGGGGACTGAGCGGTTCCCTCCTGCTGGGTTATTTCTGCGAACTGGACGGGGATGATACGATCACCCTGGATCATACCGAACTGGATCTGGCGACCTGGCTGGACCGGGAACACCTTCCGGATGATGATGACAGGAGCAGTCTGACATCCGAGATGATCCGGGTCTTCAAGCACGCCGGGCAGTCGGGGTTATAAAGCATTTCCGAAGAAGGCATTCAGGTCTTCTTTTTTATTTCGTGCATAATGTTGCATATATCAGCAGAATATGCACTTTTCTGGTACAATACTGGTATGAAGCAGAGAGTCTATGCGGCAATCGACCTGAAGTCGTTCTACGCCTCCGTGGAGTGCGTGGAACGTGGTCTGGATCCGCTGAAAACAAATCTGGTGGTGGCGGATGTCAGCCGGACAGAGAAAACGATCTGTCTGGCGGTTTCACCGTCCCTGAAAGCCTATGGGCTGGGCGGACGGGCAAGGCTCTATGAAGTGGTGCAGAAGGTCAAGGAGATCAATGCCGTAAGGAAACGGAACAACCGCTTCCGGGATTTCTCCTCCATGTCCATTGACAGTGAGGCGCTGGCTGCGGATCCGTCCCTGGAACTCGGTTATCTTGCGGCGGTTCCCCGCATGCAGTTCTACCTGGAATACAGTGCCCGGATCTACGACATCTATCTGCGCTATCTCTCGCCGGAGTATATCTATGTCTATTCCATCGATGAGGTATTCATGGACATTACGGATTATCTGCATACCTACCGGATGACACCGAAGGAACTCGTGACGGCGATGATCCACGATGTACTGAAGGAGACGGGTATTACCGCGACTGCCGGCATCGGTACGAACCTGTACCTGTGCAAGGTCGCCATGGATATCGTCGCCAAGCATATGACAGCGGATGAACACGGGGTACGGATCGCGAAACTGGATGAACGGTCCTACCGCGAACAGCTCTGGACGCATGACAAACTGACGGATTTCTGGCGGGTCGGCCCGGGGTATACCCGGAAACTCAACGCCAACGGCATGTATACCATGGGTGACATTGCCCGCTGTTCACTGGTGGATGAAGATCTGCTGTACAGGCTGTTCGGCGTCAATGCCGAACTGCTCATCGATCATGCCTGGGGGTATGAACCCTGCACGATGCACGATATCAAGGCCTATGAACCCCAGTCGAAGAGTATCGGCAGCGGACAGGTGCTGATGGAACCGTACAGCTTTGAGAAAGGCCGTGTTATCGTGCATGAAATGGCAGATCAGCTGGCGCTTGATCTGGTGGCGAAGGGATATGTGACGGACCGGGTGGTGCTGTCGGTCGGCTATGATACATCGAGTCTGACAGAGGATTACCACGGTATCGTCACGACGAATTACTATGGGAAGAAGGTGCCGAAATCAGCGCACGGGACGGTAGAGCTGGAAGTATTCACGTCGGCCGGGTCCCTGATCAGTACGGGACTGCTGTCGGTATATGACCGGCTGGTGGATCCGAAACTGACGATACGCCGCATTGGTGTGACAGCCATAGATCTGCGTACAGCGGACAAAGCCGGTATCAAGCAGAATTATAAACAGACCAGTCTGTTCAGCGATGCGGAAGAGGAAGCGGAACGGGAACAGGAACTGCTGAAGGAAATGGGCAGGGAGAAGAAGGCCCAGGAAGCCATTCTGGAGATCCGCAGACGGTTCGGAAAGAACGCCGTGATCAAGGGTGTATCGCTGGAAGAAGGCGCAACAGGCCGGGAACGCAACCGGCAGATCGGAGGACACAAAGCATGAAACGCTATCAGGATATGCTGGATCTGCCGCATCACGTATCAAAGACCCGAAAGCGGATGTCCGGCGCGGAAAGAGCAGCACAGTTTGCACCGTTTTCCGCACTGACCGGATATGAGGAACTGATTGCGGAAACCGGCCGGCTGACAGACGGAAAGAAGGAACTCGGAGAAACCCAGCGTGAGATCCTGGACCAGAGGATCCGGATCCTTCAGGAAGCCGGGGAAGGGACAGCAGTCGCTGTAACGGTATTTGTGCCGGATGAATACAAAGAAGGCGGCAGGTATGAAATCCGTACCGGAATCCTGAAGAAGATCGAGGAGACAGAGCGGTGTATCCGCTTCATGGATGGTACCAGGATCCGCTTCGAGGATATTTACGGCATCGAAGCCGGACTGTTTCCGGATGATGAATAGCGCAGACATGCGCTTTTCTTTTTGAGCGGGTATATGAAAAGGGAATCCCGCAGGATTCCCTGAAATGATATGGACCTGTCAGTCTTCCGGCAGAAGCAGATTCAGCAGGATACCGACAAACGCTGCCAGCGCAGTACCGGACAGTGTAGCACTGCCGCCAAGCGGGAGAACCGCACCGCCAAGTCCGATGACCAGCATCGCTGATGTAATGATCAGGTTCTTCTGCTTGCCGTAGTCTACATGATTATCGACCAGAACGCGGAGACCGTTGGAGGCGATAACACCGTAGAGGATGATGGACATGCCGCCGAGGACAGCACTGGGTATGGTTTCAATAACCGCGGAAACGACCGGTACACAGCCAAGAATGATGGCGATGACGGCAGCACCGCAGGTAACATAGACGGATGCTACACCGGTCATGCCGATGACACCGGTATTCTCACCGTAGGAGGTGTTTGCCGGACCGCCGAGCAGTGCACTCACAGCAGTCGCAATACCGTCTCCCATCAGTGTACGGTCCAGACCGGGATCCTTGAGGAATTCCTTGCCGCAGATCTTGGAAAGAACGGTATGGTCACCGATATGCTCGGAAATGGTAACCAGCGCCACCGGCAGGATCGCCCAGGTTGCCGGACCGAAGTACAGGTGATACTCGGCGAATCTGCCGCCTGTGCTGAAGGGGAGAATGAAGTCCGGCAGTCCGACGAATCTTCCTTCGGCGATGACTTCCCGGATCGGGGTAAAGTCCACAATGCCCATGATGCAGGCGAAGATATAGCCGCATACCACGCCGCAGAGGAACGGGATGATCTTGAGGAAGCCTTTGGCCTTGGTGGAGATGACGGCCGTGATTGCAAAGGTAACGACGGCCACGAGCATGCTGCGCCAGTCACCGCCGGATACGAAGCCGGCATTGTTGATGGCAGAGGACGCCAGACCAAGTCCGATGACAGCGATCATCGGTCCGATGACGATCGGTGGAAGCAGTTTGTCCAGCCATTCCTTTCCTGTTGCCTTGATGATCAATGCCACGATGACATAAATCATACCGACCAGGATCAGTCCGGTCTGCGCAGCACTGCGGTCACCGCCCAGCGCAGTACAGGCAATGATGACGGCTGTAATGTAGGCAAAGGAAGAACCCAGGTAGATCGGTACCTTGAACTTTGTGATCGCTGCGTAGATCAGCGTTCCCAGCCCTGACGCAAACAGAGCTACACTGACGGGATATCCTGTCAGGATCGGCACCAGAATGGTTGCGCCGAACATTGCGAATACATGCTGGATGGACAGAAGCGCCCACTGTGACGGTGTGGGTTTTTCATCGACATCAAGAATCAGATTGACACGTTCAGACATAGTTTTTCTCCTTGGGAACCCTTAAAAAAAGAAGGCTTCAAAACACCTTTTTGTTACGTACCATGAATGTGTTTCCGACAAGTGCCTGCATCATTGAAAGGCTCCTAACCTGAATTATACCCTCCCGGAGATTTCTTGCAATACACGTACGGAAAGAAACCGAGGAAACTTTGCTAGGTCCGAAAACACAGGAAACATTTTCAAAAAAGGCACGGATCACCGTGCCGGGAAAGAACGATCAGGCTGTTTCTTCCTCCATATGCTTTCCGAGGACTTCGTTCAGTACCAGTGCACCCGCGCAGATCGTGACCGCGACGATCAGCGGCAGCGTATAGGAACCGGATGCGTCCTTGAGCAGTCCGTAGGCAGACGTCATGAGCGCATAGCTCAGGGTATTGAAGATAGCGACCTTCGGATAGACTTCGCTGTAGCGGTCTTTGGCGATTTTCTGCATGATGAGGGGTCCGCCGATCGTACTGTTGGAGAAATCCGTGGCGTACAGCGCTGCACCGATCATCAGGATCACCGGAACCGTTCTCATGAACAGCAGGGCAATGATGCCGGCGGTACATAGGGTCATATAGATACGGATCGTCCGGGTCACGGAGATCCGGTCGGCAATAAAGCCGAAGATGATCTTGAATGTCATGTTTGCAATCATGACGGCAGAGACGACGAATCCGCTGAATTCCAGGGAATATCCGCTGTCGATGGCAAGCGCGGACATATGAGAGTTCAGGCCGTTGACGGCATTGAAGCTGCTGGTGGTCACAATGATCAGAACAAGCAGGGAAAGCGGCAGAGCCGCAGACATAACAGCGTTACTCCCCTGTGTACCGGAATCCTGCACTTCTTCCGCACGGTGAACGGTCAGGGATGCCGGGAAACAGGTCACCAGCAGGAATACAGCGATCAGCCGCATGCTCAGTTCATAGCCGGAGCCGGTAATCAGTTTGCCGATGAGCGGATTTGCCAGCGCACCGGCCAGACCGCTGAATGCCAGTGCGATTCCCAGCGCGGAACCGTTCCTGTCACCATACCATTCCTTCAGCAGGATGGATACGGGAAAGTTGGAGAAGCAGACAGCACCGATGCCGAGAAATACCGAACACAGATAATAGACGCGGATATCGTGGATCCAGGACATGACCAGATACGCCGCTGAAGCGAGCAGTACACCCATGACCATTAGATGATTCATCTTTACACGTTTCATCAGACGGCTGAAAACGGGCAGGAAGACGGCGCTGGCAAGACTGATGATCGTTGCCATGATGGAGATACGTCCGATTCCGAGCTGCATTTCTTCAGCGATCGGTGAATAGAAGATACCGAAACTGTTACTGATCAGTCCGACGGATCCCCCGATACAGATGCAGCATTTCATCAGGATCGTTTGTTTGCTTTCCTGCATAGTAAACCTCCGCAATATACAGATTATATCTGCTTTTACCGTGATTTGTACTATAATAACAGTTATTATGAACTAACCAAGGAGGAACAACTATGCCCTGTACAACGATCCTGGTCGGAAAGAACGCTTCCTATGATGGCTCCACCATCATGGCCAGAAATGAAGACTCCGGTGCCGGTCAGTATACACCGAAACGGTTCACCGTCGTTGATCCCGAAGAACAGCCAAGGCAGTACCGGTCAGTGCTGTCAGGTGTAACGATCGATCTGCCGGATGATCCGATGCGCTACACCGCTGTACCCAACGCGCTTCCTGCCGAAGGAATCTGGGGTGAAGCCGGTGTCAATGAAGCGAATGTCGCTATGACGGAAACAGAGACGATCACATCCAATCCGAGAGTGCTGGGAGCGGATCCTCTCGTCAAGGGAGGCATCGGGGAAGAAGATCTGCTGACCATCGTTCTGCCGTATATCCATACTGCGCGGGAAGGTGTCCTGCGCCTCGGCAGTCTGATTGAAGAATTCGGCACCTATGAAATGAACGGAATCGGCTTCCAGGACAGGGAAGAAGTGTGGTGGTTTGAGTCCATCGGCGGACATCACTGGATCGCCAGACGGGTACCGGATGATTGCTATGCGGCGATTCCGAATCAGCTCGGCATTGACTGGTTTGATTTTACGGATGCGTACGGTGCGCAGAACGAGCATCTGTGCTCTGCGGATATGGTCTCTTTCATTGAAAAGAATCATCTGGATCTGAGTTTCAGGAGCGGTTCCCTGATGGAGGAGAAGCACTTCGATGTACGTGCAGCGCTCGGTAGCCACGATGACGCGGATCACACCTACAACACACCGCGTGCCTGGTTCATGCAGAGATATCTCAACCCGAAGGAGAATACATGGGATGGTCCGGACGCGGATTACCGGCCGGATGCGGATGATCTGCCATGGTGCAGAAGACCGGAGCATAAAATCACCATCGAGGATGTGAAATACGTCCTGTCCGGGTATTACCAGGGAACGCCGTATGATCCCTATGGAAAGTACGGAGACGCTTCCCAGCGCGGAAGATTCCGTCCCATCGGTATCAACCGCAACAATTTCATCCATGTGACGCAGCTGAGGAATGATCTTCCGGACGGTTTCATGGCAGTGGAATGGCTCTCCATGGGCTCCAACGCGTTCAACGTGCTGGTACCGTTCTACATGAACATAAAGAAAGTTCCTGACTATCTGTCCAATACGACAGCCAGTGTTTCAACAGATAATTTCTACTGGGCGAACCGGCTGATCGGTGCACTGGCAGACGCGCACCTGCCGCAGTGTGCAGCGCATATCGAACGCTATCAGAACAAGGTGCACGCGGAAGGACACAGGATGCTGAATGCGTATGATGCGGAAGCAGCCGGAAAGACGGATCTGCCGGAGTATCTTGCGGAATGCAATCAGGCAATGGCAGAGATGGTCCGGAAAGAGACGGATGATCTGCTTTCCAAAGTCCTCTACGAAGCGACCAACGGCATGAAGAACGCCTTCTCCCGCTCGGATGCGTAAATAAAACGGTACGGAATGATATCCGTACCGTATTCTATTCGTTCAGCAGTTTCTCCCAGTATTCACCGGCTCCGTTATAGTATCCGGTATACGCATCCTTCAGCGCCTGTTCCCACAGGTCGCTGTGCGGGAACGGCGCTGCCTGTGTCCCTTTGTGAGCGGCCTTGAAGATATCCTTGCCGAGTTTGGACATCAGTTTTTCGTCAGATAGTTTGTTCAGGTTGAGGAATCCGGTGCTGTAGTTCTTGTCCGCCAGACTGATACTGATGAAGAAGAGCGCTGTGTGGAAGAATTCGCGGTAGAGCAGATGGCATTCCTGTTCTGTTTCCAGAGTGCTGAAGCCAAGCTGCTGCACCAGTTCGTCAACATCCTTGACGCTTCGCTTCGATCCGCGGGAATCCGCCGCAAAGATCAGATAGAACCACAGTTTCAGGTAATGATCGGTCAAAGGTTTCTCCTGCGGATAACCCGGGCAGCGGTGCTCCAGAAGGAATCTTCTGATTCTGTTGTCCTCCGGTGTCAGTTCCTGCTTCTCTGCTTCTTCCAGCAAAGCAAAGCGCATCGCTGCGTCGTCCTCGGTATAGAAACACTCCGGCCAGGTGATTATTCGGGATTCCAGGGAAAGTGTGTTCGGGGTATTCTGTCCGGTCTTCAGTGCCATAGCCCTTATCTCCTATGGAAAAAGTATACCATGAAGGGAAGCGGTTTGCGGTATGGCTGTATCCCGTGGTACTGTGGAGATGGAGGTTTACCATGAGTGATGTAGAAAAGATCTATCAGTATCTGAAGGATGCGGATGTATATTACCTGGCAACGGTGGACGGGGACAAACCGTGTGTCCGGCCGTTCAGCACTGTAAAAGTCTATGAAGGGAAGCTGTATATCCTGACCGGAAAGAAAAAGGATGTGTATGAGCAGCTGATGGTCAATCCGAACGCTGAGATCGCGGTAATGGGAAAGAGTACCTGGATCCATGTCATGGGTACACTGAAGCTGGATGAGCGGGAAGAACCCCTGAAGGCCATCGAAGCGGATTATCCGGGATTTGCCGGAAAATACAACCAGGATGAAACATCGCCGAATGCTGTATTCTACTTTGATACAGGAAAGGCGGTCGTATCTTCCTGGAACACGGAACCGGTCACCTGGTATCTGTAAACGATCGCAGCAGCGGGAGGACTGCCTATGATGTATGAAAAGGTATTCACGACAGCGCTCGGTGATATTCATTACTGGGTGAACGAACATGTGGACGGTAGAAGGAATGTCGTGATGCTGCCGGGACTGAGTGCGGACCATCACCTGTTTGACAAGCAGTGGGAAGCGTTTGAGGAGACGTACAACCTTCTGTCCTGGGATGCACCGGAACACGCAGCGTCACGTCC
Source organism: Solobacterium sp. (assembly GCA_017514645.1). Taxonomy (GTDB): domain Bacteria; phylum Bacillota_I; class Bacilli_A; order Erysipelotrichales; family Erysipelotrichaceae; genus Bulleidia. The sequence continues at coordinate 11,056 of JAFWJP010000158.1, forward strand.
GTTCAGTGCGGATTTTACGCTGATGGACAAAGCGGAATGGCTGCACGGGATCCTGGAGCAGGAAGGAATGAAGGAACCGGTCCTCATCGGCCAGTCTATGGGCGGCTATGTCGCGCAGTGCTTTCTGCAGAAGTATCCTGGGGAAGCGGCAGGCTTCATCAGTATTGATTCCGCACCGCTGAAGCGGGAATATGTTACTGCGCTTGAAATATGGCTGCTGAAGCGGACAGAGCCGATGTACCGGGCATTTCCCTGGAAATCATTGAAGAAGCTTGGAATCAGCGGTACAGCACAATCGGCATACGGCCGTAAACTGATGGAGCACTTCATTGACAGTTATTCCAAGGATGAATACTGCCGGCTTGCCGGTCATGGGATGCGGATGCTTGCAGAAGCCATGGAGGCGGATCTTCCGTATGTGATTGATTGTCCGGTAATTCTGATATGCGGTGAAAAGGATCAGGCCGGCTCGGCGAAAAGCTACAATAAACGCTGGTCGGAAAAAGAAGGACTGACACTCTACATGATCAAGGATGCCGGTCACAATGCCAATACAGACAAACCGGAGGAGGTCAGCCGGATCATCGATACCTTTATTCGTTCACTGTAATGAAACAGGATCCTAAACAGGATCCTGTGTTTTCTTTTTCAGAGCTGCGCGCCTGCCGATCTCTTCATGATTGCGCAGACGCTCAATGTTGATCCGGTGCTTGTACAGCATGATCAGAGCCAGAACAAGAGCAGGAATAAATGCTTCCATACCATAGAAGATTCCGGCAAATACCGTGAACAGGGTGGTTATCACTACCGCGCCGAGCGGGAGGTATCCGGTGCGGAATACCACCAGCATGCCTGCCACATCACTGACAAGTCCCCACAGTGGACTGAACAGGAAGATCGTCATACAGGTTACTGCTACTCCCTTTCCGCCTTTCAAACGGCGCCAGACGGGCCAGTTGTGTCCCAGTGTGGCTCCGAGCCCTGCCCACAGGACTGCAGGCTGCCCAAGCGGTTTCCCCGAAGGGAGAACAGAAGATCTTCCAAAAAGCAGGCAGC
>JAFWJP010000159.1 GCA_017514645.1 Solobacterium sp.
CTGGATGATGACGGTGCAGAGACGGTCGACAACCTGGCAGATCGCGTTGCCTGCCACAACAGCAGCGCCCATATGTCCCAGAACGATCGATACAGCCGTATTGCCCATTCCCAGCATGAAGTCGGAGATGAGCACCGGCGCACCGAGACGGAAGTACTTGCCGTAGAATTCGGAAGAAGGGGAACGCAGCAGATGCTTGATCCGCAGCCCCAGATCCTTGTCGATCACCAGGATATAGATAAACGTTGTCAGGAATTCCGCCAGCCTGGCAATCAGTGTTCCCAGGGCGGCACCGGCAATCTCCATGCGCGGCGCGCCCAGCCTTCCGAAGATGAATACCCAGTTGAAGAACAGGTTCACGAAGAATGAGATGATGGAGACAACGAGTCCGAGTTTCGGCTGACCGACGGAACGCATCAATTGTGCGTATACCAGTCCGGTACCGTGCAAAGCAAAGATGAACGTTGTGATCTTCAGGTATTTCACACCCTGGAGGATGACATCCTGTTCATCGGTAAAGATGCGCATGATCCCGGCCGGAAAGAACCAGGTGAGCAGGGCAAAGACAAGGGCTGCACCCAGGGAAAGACGGAAGGCCATGCTGAAGGTTTCCCGTACCTTGGGCTTGTTGCCGGCACCCCAGTACTGGGCGGCCAGAACACTGGATCCGCCGATGATGCCCATGCAGATGATCGTGAAAATATTGTAGTACTGGTTGGCCAGACTGGACGCGGAGAGCTGTACTTCTCCGAACTGTCCGAGCATCATGGTGTCGAGCATGTTGACACCCATGTTGATGGCCTGCTGCAGGGCGACCGGCAGCATGATCCCGAGTACTCGTCTGTAGAACTGTCTGTCAGCAATGATCTGTGGTTTCATAATCAATAATTATAGGGCAAACCTCTCGTCAGTTGCACATGTTTGTTATAATGTTATGGCTGAGGAAGAAACAATGACGGAAAAACTGACACCGATGATGGAACAGTACTTTGAGATCAAGAAAGACTATCCTGACACGCTGCTGTTCTACAGGATCGGTGATTTTTATGAAATGTTCTATGAAGACGCGAAGATCGCTTCCCGGGAATTGGATCTGATCCTGACGGGAAAGAGCGTTGGTACACCGGAGCGGGCACCGATGTGCGGTGTTCCCCACCATGCGGTCACCCCGTACATCCAGCGCCTGGTACAGCGCGGCTACAAAGTTGCCATTGTGGAGCAGACAGAAGATCCCAAGGCGGCCAAGGGCATCGTCAAGCGGGATGTGGTGCGCATCATCACGCCCGGTACGATGATGGACGACACGAACAACGAAAAGAACAGCGTCTATATCGCGTCGATCGAAGACTGCGGCTACAGCTATGCGCTGGCCATGGCGGAGATGAGCACCGGTGAAAACATGATCCGTGACTGTGCGCACAACTTCACATCGCTGATCCAGGTACTGCTGAGGAACAATGTACGGGAAGTGGTCGTCCGCACAGGATTTGAGCAGAAGATCATCCTGCAGCTGCGGGAGATGCACATTGCTGTATCCTACTGTGACAGTGCGGACATCAAGGAGAACTACACTGCTCTTGCGTATGAAGTACGCAAGGAGCAGGACAGGGCGGCCTACGGCCGGCTGCTGGCGTATCTGGAAGAAACGCAGAGACAGCTGCTGGAACATCTGCAGCCGGCGGTCATCGAGCGGGAAGATACCGTTCTGTACATGGATTTCAGCACGCAGAGGAACCTGGAACTGACAGAGTCTCTGCATCCTCAGAACAACGGTGAAACGCTCTGGTCGTTCCTCGATGTGTGCAGAAGCGCCATGGGTTCACGGAGACTGAAGCAGTGGATCGTCAAGCCGCTGGTTGACCGTGCGCTGATCGAACAGCGCTATGACCGTGTACAGGTTCTGATGAAGAACTTCCGGACACGGCAGAAGCTGCGGGATCATCTGAGCCGGATCTACGATGTACAGCGTTTGATTGCCCGGTGTGCGATGGGTACGGCCTCGGCTGTGGACTGTCAGCGCCTGGGAAAGACGTTGAACGAAGTGCCGGGGATCCTGGACTGTCTGAGTGATCCTGCTTTTGCGGAGTATGCCGGTACCGACCGTCTGCAGGATCTCGGCGATATGCTCGCCAAAGCACTGAATGATGAACTTCCGGCTCAGTTCAGCAGCGGGAATATCTTCCGTGACGGATACAACGCGGAACTGGATGAAGCAAGAATGATCCAGCGCAACGGCAGACAGTTCATCGCTTCCCTGGAAGCGAAGGAACGGGAACGGACCGGGATCAAGACGTTGAAGATCGGCTACAACAAGGTCTTCGGCTATTATATTGAGATTTCCAAGGGAGCCCTGGATCAGGTCAAGGATGAATGGGGCTATATACGCAAGCAGACCCTGGTGAACAATGAACGCTTCATCTCCCAGGAGCTGAAGGAGAAGGAAGACGCCATCCTGCACGCGGAAGAGAATGCCGCAAGGATCGAACGGATGCTGTTTGCGGAACTGCTGGATACAGTGCGCAGGCAGCTGGTGCCTCTGCAGAGACTGGCAGTGGTTCTGGCGGAACTGGACGTCTATGCGGCGTTGGCGGAGATCAGTGCCAAATACGGTTATGTACGTCCGGAATTCACGGATGATGAGATGGAGATCATCTCGGGCAAGCATCCGATCCTCGATGTCATGATGAAGGATCCCCGCTACATTGCCAATGACCTGAAACTGAACCGGGAGAACTCCATCCTCCTGATCACCGGCCCGAATATGGGCGGTAAATCCACCTATATGCGTCAGACCGCACTGATCGTGATCATGGCGCAGATGGGCTGTTTCGTACCGGCAAAGCGCTGCCGGATGCCGCTCATCGACAAAGTCTTCACCCGGATCGGTGCCAGTGATGACATCCTTGCCGGTCAGTCTACGTTCATGGTGGAGATGAGCGAAGCGAACCATGCCCTGGAGAACGCAACGGAACACTCTCTGATCCTGTTTGATGAGATCGGCAGAGGGACATCCACCTATGACGGCATGGCACTTGCCCAGTCCATGATCGAATACATTGCGGCCGTGATCCACGCCAAGACGCTCTTCAGTACGCATTACCACGAACTGACAATGCTGGCGGACAATATCCCTGCGATCCGCAACGTCCATGTCGTTGTCAAGGAAGACAACGAAAAGGTCACGTTCATGTACAAGGTCAAGGACGGCAGCGCGGACCGTTCCTACGGTATCAACGTAGCGAGACTTGCCGGTCTCCCCGAAGGTGTGATCGACCGTGCCGGACAGCTCCAGAAGGAACTGGAATCCAAGAAACGTGTCGTCCAGCAGAATTTCCAGCTGGTGGAAATGAAGCGGGAAAACCCGGCGGCGGAAAAGGTGCTCGGCATGCTGAAGGAAGTCAACGTTGACGATCTTTCCCCGCGGCAGGCCTGGCAGATGCTGGCAGACCTCAGCGAAGAAAGCAGAAAGGAGTAGAGATGGAAGCGAACAAGATCATCATCCATGGCGCAAAAGAGAACAATCTCAAGAACATCTCTTTGGAAATACCCAAGAACAAGCTCATTGTTATGACCGGTCTTTCCGGAAGCGGAAAGACATCACTGGCCTTCGATACGATCTACGCGGAAGGTCAGCGGCGGTATGTGGAATCCCTCAGCGCCTATGCCAGAATGTTTCTGGGCGGTGTCGACAAGCCGAACGTAGAATCGATCGAAGGATTGTCTCCGGCGATCTCCATCGATCAGAAAACGACTTCGAACAACCCGCGTTCCACCGTCGGTACGGTAACGGAGATCTACGACTATCTGCGTCTGCTCTATGCCCGTACAGGTGTACCGTACTGTCCGAACCACCATATTCCCATTACGGGCATGACGGTGACGGAGATGGTCGAAACCGTCTGGCAGAACGAAGACGGTACCAGACTGATGATCATGGCACCGATCGTACGGGAGAAGAAGGGAACCTACAAGGAAACGTTCACCAAGCTGCAGAAGGACGGTTATGTCCGTGTACGTGTGGACGGTGAGGTGCGCCTGCTGGAGGACGAAATCACTCTGGAGAAGAACCAGAGACACAATATTGACGTAATCGTGGACCGGATCATCAAGCGGGATGAGAACCGCAGCCGTGTCTTCGATTCCATAGAAACAGCACTGAATCTCGCGGACGGCAAGGTCATTGTTGCGGCAGGGGACAAGGAATCCCTGTACTCCAGCAGCTATGCCTGCCCGGTCTGCGGCTTTTCCGTACCGAACCTGGAACCGCGTCTGTTCTCGTTCAACGCTCCGCTGGGTGCCTGCAGTCTCTGCAACGGTCTGGGCATCACGGAAGAAGTGGATGTTGATCTGCTGATCCCGGATGACAGTCTGTCGCTGAATGAAGGCGCGATCCGCTACTACAAGAACCTTGTCGGAACGGACAACATCGAATGGCAGACATTCTGCGTCCTGTGCCGGGCTTACCGCATCGATATGGACAAACCGGTGAAGAAGTTGACGGAAAAACAGATGAACATCGTACTGCACGGCAGTGACAAACCGATCAAATACTCCATCACTTCTTCCTCCGGCAACCAGTACTCCCGGAATGATTACATCGAAGGTGTCAAGGATCTGATCGAACGGCGTTACGGGGAGACCCAGAGCGCCTGGTCCAAGGACTGGTACCATTCCTTCATGGTGGAAAGCACCTGTCCGAAGTGCGGCGGAAAGCGCCTGAATGAGCAGGCTCTGTCCGTACAGGTCGCCGATAAGAACATCATGGAATACACAGCGATGTCGGTCGTGGACGCGCTGGACTGGGTGAAGGATCTTCATCTCAGTGAAACGCAGGCAAAGATCGCGGAAATGGTCCTGAAGGAGATCCGTGACCGTCTGCAGTTCCTGAAGGATGTCGGTCTGGAATATCTGACCCTGGACCGTCTTGCCTGTACACTGTCGGGCGGTGAAGCACAGCGCATCCGTCTGGCAACCCAGATCGGCTCCCACCTGTCCGGTGTTCTCTATGTCCTGGATGAACCGAGTATCGGTCTGCATCAGCGGGACAACATGAAACTGATCGGTACGTTGAAGGAAATGCGGGATCTCGGCAATACGCTGATCGTCGTTGAACATGACGAAGAAACGATGATGAACGCGGACTGGATCGTGGATATCGGCCCGGGTGCGGGCATCCACGGCGGAGAAGTCATTGCGGAAGGTACGCCGCAGGACATCATGAAGTGTGAAAACAGCATCACCGGTCAGGATCTCTCCGGGAAAAAGAAGATCAACGTTCCGGAAAAGCGCCGCAAAGGCAGCGGAAAGAGCGTGAAGATCTACGGTGCGTCGGAAAACAACCTGAAGCATATCGACGTTGAATTCCCGCTGGGCAAGTTCGTTGTGGTCACCGGTGTTTCCGGAAGCGGAAAATCCACCCTGGTCAATGAAGTGTTCATGAAGGCTGTCCAGCAGTCCATCGGACGGATGAAACGGGTGAAACCGGGCCGGTTCGACAAGATCACCGGCACGAAGAACATCGACAAGCTGGTGCAGATCGATCAGGATCCGATCGGGAGAACGCCGCGCTCCAACCCGGCGACCTACACCGGTGTCTTCGATGATATCCGGGAAGTGTTCGCCAATACACCGGAAGCGCGTCTGCGCAGCTATGACAAGGGACGCTTCTCGTTCAATACCAAGGGCGGACGGTGTGAGGCCTGCCAGGGAGACGGTGTCCGGGTCATCCGGATGAACTTCCTGCCGGATGTCTACGTCCCCTGTGAAGTATGTCACGGAAAGCGCTACAACGAGGAAACCCTGCAGGTTACCTTCAAGGGAAAGAATATCTATGAAGTGCTGGAGATGACGGCGGAAGAGGCACTGAGCCTGTTCGCCAACCATCCGCGCATTCACAGCAAACTGCAGACGCTGAATGATGTCGGTCTGGGCTATGTCAAGCTCGGGCAGTCATCCACTACGCTTTCAGGCGGTGAAGCACAGCGCGTAAAGCTGGCAAGCGAACTGCAGCGCAAGCCGACAGGCAAGACGGTCTATATTCTGGATGAGCCGACGACGGGACTTCATACAGATGATGTCAAGCGTCTGATCGATGTTCTGTCCAAGATTGCGGACAGCGGGAATACGGTACTGGTCATTGAACATAATCTGGATGTGATCAAGAGCGCGGACTGGATCATTGATCTCGGTCCGGAAGGCGGTGACAACGGCGGAACGATCATTACCTGCGGAACACCGGAACAGGTTGCGGAAGTACCGGAATCCTGGACCGGTCAGTATCTGAAGAAAGCATTATACGGATCATGGGAGGACTACGGGAAATGACACTCCACAAAAAAGGCGTCCTGCTACGACAGATCAAGGATTTCTTCGATCTGGAACAGCTTTCCGGAGACGAACATTCTCTGGACCGTTATATCTATGTGCCGGATGTGAACCGTCCCGGTCTGGAACTTGCGGGTATCGAAAGCCCGAACCAGCCGCACAGGATCATCATCATCGGCAACAAGGAATCCAACTACATCCATAACTACATGAGCGAGGAACAGCAGAAGGAACGTTTTGCCAGAATGATCAATCACAGTGATCCGGTCATCGTCATGACGGACGGTATCGAAGCACCCTGCATTCTGCTGGAGATCGCCTCCATGATCAACTATCCCGTTCTACGTACGGCATCTCCGACAACCCGGTTCACCGTCGACCTGATTTCCTACCTGGATGAAGTTCTTGCGGAAGAGACAACGGTGTCCGGTGTTCTGATGGATGTCTACGGCAAGGGTGTGCTGATCACGGGACACAGCGGAATCGGTAAATCGGAAGCGGCACTGGAACTGATGCGCGACGGACATGCGCTGATCGCGGATGACCGTGTGGACATTCAGCGCTATCACAACCATCTGGTGGGTTTCTCCCCGGAGATCCTTACCGGACTGCTGGAGATCCGCGGCATCGGTATCATCGATGCCAGAAGAATGTTCGGAGACAGCAGTTTCAAGGCCCGTTCCAACATTGACTTCGTGATCCGTCTGGTCGGCGGACAGCAGGAAGATGAAGGAATCGTGCGCATCGGTGATGAATACGAGCAGACAACGTCGATCCTGGGCGTCAAGCTTCCCCTGATCGTTCTGCCGGTCATGAGCGGACGCTCTACCTATGTGCTGATCGAGACAGCGGTTGCCAACTACATGTCCAAGGAACAGGGCAATGACAGTGCGAAACTGTTCCGGAGGAACCTGAGCAGTCTGCTGCAGAAGAACAACCAGGAAGTCACCCGCCGCCGGCAGGAACAGACCGCTGTGCTGTTCGACCTGGACGGTACGCTGGCAGACACAGAACCCGCCATCATCCACAGCTATGAACAGGTATTCCGGACGTACGGATCTGTTGAGGATTTCACGCCGGAGCGAAGGATCGAAGTCCTGGGACCTTCCCTGGATGAAGAAATGCACAAGTTCTTCCCGTCGGTTCCGGTTCCGGAAATGATCGACCTGTACAAGAACTACCAGACAGAACACCTTGCGGAATGGATCAAACCGATGCCGAACGCTGAAAAGACCCTGAAAGAAATCAGGGATCTCGGTTACAAAACCGGTATTGTAACGACCCGCAGGCATGATTCAGTACTGAACGTACTGGAAATTCTCGGATTAAAGGATTATTTTGATATTATCATAGGTCATGATGACGTTGAGCGCGGAAAGCCGGATCCGGAAGGCATCCTGAAGGCTGTGGATCAGCTTGGCTGCCGTCAGTCCGTGTATGTCGGCGACAGTGCCGGCGATATGCGGGCAGGGCGCGCAGCAGGATCGCTGACGGTCGCCTATCCGACCAAGGAAGAAAAACGCACTTCCCTGGAGAAGGCAGCGCCGGACTACATCATCAACGATCTGCATGACCTGATGGAAATACTGCATAAGTAGGAGGAATAAAACTATGCTGGAAAACAAAATCGTATTCGGCAGCGGCTTCAACGGCACCATGGAAGCCGGCGGACAGACCATCGTCATCAGCGGCCCGGGTGTTCATCCGTATGACATGACATTCGGTGCGACAGCTTCCTGTCTGTATTCGACATTCCTGGATTATGTGAATGCGAATCAGCTGGATGTCCGCGGAGCAGAAATCATCGTTACAGGTGAAAAGAGAACAGAACCGGATCCCTGCTATCTGACATGGGTCAATGTCGATATCACGGTTGATTCCGATGAAGATATGGAAGACATCGAAAAGGCATGGGACTATGCCTGGAAGAACTGCTCGATGCTGAACATGGTCGCACATGTTGCAAAGTGCACATTCGATCTGAAAAAGAAATAATAACGGATCATGAGCCTGTACATTCACGTACGGGCTTTTTATCCGCAAAGACATGAAACCCTGCATACGCTGGATATGCAGGGTTTTCTGTTACAGATCCTTTTTTTCGTAGATCCGGACAGAGAGCATCCAGGAACAGAAGTAGATCAGGATCACCAGTGCCGCACCGGCCGGAAGGATCATCGGCCCGGATTTGATCAGTATTCCGAGGATCGGTCCCCCGTAGTTGATGATTGCCATGCCGCACAGCACCATGACCATGATCACGGCCATACGTACCATCTGTCCCTTTACATGCCCGAATTTCACATTGATCGGGAAGGACACCGAGAATACCAGCATGGACATGGCCAGCGACATGCCGGTCGTGGCAAGGACGGCTGCCGTTTCCGCCTTCCGCAGGATCAGGTTCAGTACAAGGTAGAACAGGATCATTCCGGCGGAAGTGATGATGTGGACCAGGTAGCGTTCGGAGATGATCGTCTTCCGCTTCAGCGGCAGGATGTCGCAGTAGCTCAGCCATCCGGTCTGTTCATCCACCGCCATCAGGGATGGTATGATCGTACTGAAGAAGAACAGGCCGTAGGTTGCCCAGAACGCATTGTCCGGGTGTATGGAGCCCAGAATGATGAATCCAACGCACATGATCACGTAGATCCGGAATGACCTCAGCAGCGTCAGCCGGTCTTTATAGAGCAGTCACTTCATTTTTTGTCTCCTTTCACCATGAAGACAAACAGGTCTTCAATATCCACCGTTCCTGTTTCCATCTCCGGAATCCGGTCTTTCCGGACGATCGCGTCAATTCCGTACGGTGTTGTCCGGGTACCGACGATAGCCTCCGGATCCAGTTCCACCAGTTCTTCCGCCGTACAGTGCAGGGTACCGTACAGCTCCTTGATCCGGTCCTTCTCCTCCACCAGAATCATCTTTCCTTCGTGCAGGAAGCTGACATAGTCGCAGACCTTCTCCAGATCACTGACGATGTGCGACGACAGCAGAACGGTATGATTCTCCTCCCGGGTAAAGTCCAGCAGGATATCCAGCAGTTCATCACGGACGACCGGATCCAGACCGCTTGTCGCCTCATCCAGCAGGAGAAGGCGCGGACGGTGGGACATTGCACAGGCAATGCCGGCCTTCATCTTGTTGCCGCGGGACATCTGCGAAAACGTCTTGTCTTCCGGAATCTTCAATGTCCGGATCAGTTCCCTGTAGCGATCCTCATCCCAGTTTTTGTAGATTCCTTTCATGATCATGCCGATCTCATTCATCTTCATGGCTGAAGGCAGATTGACATCATCCATGACCACACCGATCTCTTCCTTGATCCCCGGATGTGCCCGCAGATCCGTCTGTCCCAGCACTTCCGCTGTACCGCTGTCCTGCCGGATCATACCCAGCAGGATCCTCATAATCGTGGATTTGCCGGCACCGTTCTCACCGACCAGTCCCATGATCATCCCTTCCGGAACGGACCAGGTCAGATCCTGAAGCGTATATCCCGGCCAGTGTTTGGTGACGTTTTTCATTTCGATCGCGTTCATTGCGTCTCCTCCCAGATGGTATTCCACATCTCAAGTACTTCTTCTTTTGTCAGGCTGCAGGCTAAGGCAAGCGCACGGATCTCTTCCATGGCGGCTTCCATGCGCCTCAGATTGCCTTCCCGCACCAGTTCCAGGTTCTTCTCTGCCACAAAGCATCCTTTTCCCGCTACCGTGTACAGGAAGCCTTCCTTCTCCAGCTCATCATACGCGCGCTTGGTGGTGATCACGCTGATGCGCAGGTCCTTGGCAAGCGTGCGGATGGATGGCAGGGGATCTTCGGGTTTCAGGGTACCGTTGATGATCTGGTCCTTGATCTGGGTATAGATATGGGTATAGATCGGGGTACCGCTGCGGTTATCGATCAGTATGTTCATTCCGTTACCTCTGTATATATACAGTATATACAGTATGCACGGATTGTCAACGTGATACGCAATTGTCTTTTCCTGTGTACCGACAGGAAGAGGGCATGATAAAATAATGAACATGGAAAACACAAAGGAAATCATACTCATCAGCGGAATGAGCGGTGCCGGGAAGAGCGCCGTATCCCGTATTCTGGAGGATATGGGTTATTTCTGCATTGATAATCTGCCTGCCAGCCTGATCGGTGCGTTTGTGAAGATGGTGGAGACATCGGGTGATGTGCGCTATCGTCAGCTGGCCCTGAGTACATCTGCAGCGGATTTTCCGGAATTTCTGAATTCCCTGAAGGGAGAAGGGCTGGAGATGCAGGTGCTGTTTCTGGACTGTGAAGACAAGGAACTGCTCAGCCGGTACAAGAGCACACGGCGGTCTCATCCGCTGCTTCTGAGCAACCAGGCAAATACACTGGAAGAAGCCATCAGCGTGGAGCGTTCCATGTTCCAGGCATACCGTCAGGATTCCTTCCTGAACCTGGACACGACCTATCTGAGCGAGAAACAGCTGAAGGCAAGACTGGTCAAGTACTTCGGAAAGCGTTCAGAACCGACGTTCTCGGTATCTTTCATTTCCTTCGGCTACAAGCACGGGGTACCGATGGATGCCGATCTCATGGTGGATGTACGTTTCCTGCCGAACCCGTTCTGGGTAGAGGAACTGCGTTCGCATACCGGCAATGACCGCGATGTGTACGACTATGTCATGGACAATGATCAGACGCGGGAATTCCTGCACTATTTCCTGGAATTCACGAACTACGCGTTCCGGGAATACGCCAAGGAAGGCAAGAATCACTTTACCTGTGCCATCGGCTGTACGGGCGGACAGCACCGTTCAGTCGCCATAGCCAATTACCTGTATGAGTATTACAAGGATGATTACCGGTGCTATCTGGAACACCGTGACATCGACAGGGACAGGAAATCATGAAGCGGGTGGTCGTGATCGGCGGCGGACACGGACAGTCCCAGATCTGCCGCTCCATCAAGAATATCGACGATATCAGTATCAGTGCCATTGTGACGGTTGCGGATGACGGGGGCAGTACCGGCCGTCTGCGCCGGCAGTTCAGCATTCCGGCCATGGGTGATATCCGGAACGTCATGATCTCTCTGGCAGAGCGGGAAACAACGATGAGTGAACTGATGGATTACCGCTTTGATGATCCGGACGGTACGGAAACGGATATCCACGGACATAATCTCGGGAATCTGATCCTGACGGCGATGACACAGCTGAGCGGGTCTTTTCTTGAGGCGATCCAGACGGTCGGCGATGTTCTGAACGTCAGGGGAAGGATCATACCCGCAACATCCCAGGTCATTACGCTGTACGCACTGATGCGGGATGGGGTGATCGTGAAGGGGGAAGCGAATATTCCTACGGTGCACAACCACATCTCCAAGGTGTTCTATGACTGCGATGTAGCGGCGACACCTGCGGCTGTGGAGGCGATTCTGGAAGCGGATCTGATCATCTACGGCATCGGTTCGGTCTATACGAGCCTGATCCCGAATATCATCATTCCGGGAATCAGACAGGCTCTGAAGGAGACAAAGGCAAAGCGTGTCTATTTTGCCAATGCCATGACCCAGCCGGGCGAGACGGACGGCTACAGTGTGGAAGACCATGTACAGGCCCTGCTGGATCATGGGGCACCGGTGGATATGGTCGTCATTGCGGATGATGAACTGCCGAAGCAGAATGTCCGCAATTACTTCAACCAGAACAGCATGCCGGTACTTCTGGAGGAAACAGAACATGATTACGAGGTGCTGGAAGTACCTCTGCTCGGATTTGAGAACGGGCTGATCCGTCATGATACGGAAAAACTGCGCAGGGTCGTGGAAACTCTGCTGGAAGGTATCTGATGTCCTTTGCGGGTGATATCAAGGCGGAAATCGCGCTGAATGAGCTGGAAGAGGCAGAATCGACGGCGGAACTGTCAGCACTGATCCAGATGACGTCGTCCCTTTCGATTTCCAGCCGGGGGCTGACGCTGGTCTGTACGACGCAGAATGCCGGGGTGGCAAGGCTGATCTACCGCCTCTGCCGTGATCGCTATGATGCCAGGATCACACCTGCCGTCAAGCGCCGGGTGAATCTGAAGAAGAATCTGATCTATACGCTCCGGATCGAGGGAGATGTCAAGGAGATCCTGAGCGATCTGGGACTGTATTCCGCCTACGGACTGCGGGACCGGCCGCTGATGAAGGTCGTTGCCAGGGACAGCTGTGCCCGGGCATATCTGGCCGGTGCGTTCATGGCCCAGGGTTCCTGCAATTCACCGGAGACATCGAACTACCATCTGGATATTCTCTGCAACAACCGGAAGCACGCTGAGTTCATCCAGGAGCTGATGGATCGGTTCGGGATTGACGCAAAGCTGAGCGAACGCCGCGGACATGATATCGTCTATGTCAAGGCTGCTGAGAAGATCGGGGATTTTCTCCGGGTGATCGGGGCAGACCGCTGTCTGATGGAATTCGAGGAAGTGCGGATCGACCGGGATCTTGCCAGCAGTATTACCCGTCTGAACAATGTGGAAGTGGCCAATGTTGTCAGGGTCATGAAGGCCGGACAGGAACAGCTGGAGGACATAGCGGTCCTGGAAGAGTACGATATTGTCAGGAATCTGGATGAGCGGCTGAAGGATATCATTGATCTCAGGAAGCGCTATCCGGAAACTTCGCTCAGTGAACTGGCGGAGATCTATGAAGAAGAGACCGGAAACAGGATGTCCAAATCCGGTCTGAAACATCGTTTTGTCAAACTGCATGAACTGCGGGTCAAAGCGGAAAAGGACAGGAAGGAGAGACATGATCACAAAGGCAAACAGCGGTGACAGAACCGCAGTGAAGAATATCTGGAAGAAGAACTACTCCACCATGGATCCCCGTTACCTGGAGTATCATTTCCGCAATGAATGGAAGGAAGAAGATACACTGACCAGTGTCCGGGAGGGAGAACTGATCGGAGCGGTGGAACGCAGAAAGTATCCGCTGATGTTCAACGGACGCGTACTGCAGGCAAGCGTGCTTTCGGGACTGGTGTTTGAGCCGCGTCTGCGCAGTGCGGCAAATGAGCTGGAACTGGTGGACAGCGTGATCGATGCCTGTGAGCATTCCGAACTGCTGACGCTGGTATCCACGGAGCGGGCGGATCTGTACAGGGCGTACCGGTTTGAACCGGTATACCGCAGAAGGGACTATCATCTCACCAGGAACAAGATCCAGAGCATTACGATCTTCGGATGTGCCTACGATCCGTCTCCTCTGGATATGATCAAGGTCTATTCCAACTTCAGCAAGCGCTTCAACGGATTCTTTGCCAGAACCCTGGAGGATTTCAAGGAACTGAAGCAGGAAGTCGCCGCAAGGAGCGGAAAGATCGTTGCCTACTACGATGCGAAAAATAACATCCGGGGATACGCTGTGCTGCTCATCGAAGGACGGGAAGTCCGCATCCGGGAATGTGTCTATCTGGATTCCATGGCGCTGATGAAGCTGGTGAACGCAGCGCTGCAGGACAGAGCGGATGTTCATCTGGTCGTATCCGAGGCGGAAAAACTGGATGTACTGTTTCCGGACTGCGATGTACGGATCTACGATTCCATGCTGGTGAGGCTCAATGACGCGGAACTGTTCTCGCGTCTCTTCGGCAAAAGAGTACAGACCGCGAAGGAAGCGTTCGCGCTGTCCATCCGGCCCCTCAATTTAAGTGAACTCAGATAGATGAATGGTGTATAATAGGCGAAGAGAGTTTTGAAACTCAGGAGGATAATCATTATGAAAAATGTAAGAGTAGCGATCAACGGATTCGGCCGTATCGGTCGTCTGGCATTCCGTCAGATGTTCGGTGCTGAAGGATATGAGATCGTGGCAATCAACGACCTGACAAAGCCTTCCATGCTGGCAAACCTGCTGAAGTATGATACAGCGCAGGGCGGCTATGCCGGTGCTTACGGTGAAGGCAAGCACACAGTCACAGCTGATGACGAGGCAAACACGATCACCGTTGACGGCAAGACACTGCAGATCTACAAGGAAGCTGATGCGGCCAAGCTGCCGTGGGGCGAACTGGATGTCGATGTTGTTCTGGAGTGCACAGGCTTCAACACAAAGAAGGAAAAAGCACAGGCACACATCGATGCAGGCGCGAAGAAGGTCGTTATCTCCGCTCCGGCAGGAAATGATCTGCCGACGATCGTCTACAACGTCAACCACAAGACACTGACACCGGAAGACAAGATCATTTCTGCAGCATCCTGCACAACGAACTGCCTGGCTCCGATGACAGACGCACTGAACAAGTACGCTCCGATCCAGAGCGGTATCATGTGCACAGTCCACGCTTATACAGGCGACCAGATGATCCTGGACGGACCGCACCGCAAGGGTGACCTCCGCCGTGCACGTGCCGGTGCTTCCAACATCGTTCCGAACAGCACAGGTGCTGCGAAGGCCATCGGTCTGGTTATTCCGGAACTGAACGGCAAGCTCATCGGTTCTGCTCAGCGTGTTCCGACGATTACAGGTTCCACGACACTGCTGTTTGCGGTCGTCAAGGGTGAGGATATCACGGTTGAAGGCATCAACGCAGCAATGAAGGCAGCTGCCAACGAGTCCTTCGGCTACAACGAGGATCCGATCGTTTCTTCCGATATCATCGGCATGCGTTTCGGTTCCCTGTTCGACGCAACACAGACGATGGTCACAAAGATTGCGGACGGACTGTATGAAGTACAGGTTGTCTCCTGGTATGACAACGAGAACTCCTACACATCCCAGATGGTCAGGACGATCAAGTACTTCGCTGAACTGGCTTAATACTGTACAGCAGAAGATCACTCTCCGGAGTGATCTTTTTTCATGTCTGCTGATATACTTGAATTAATACGAAAGAAGGATACAGTATGGAATTCAATGAACTGCTTCAGAAACGGCGCAGTGTACGTGCCTACACCGAACCCGCACCGCATGATGCGATCCGGGACATCCTGATCAAGGCCCAGCAGGCACCGTCCTGGGCCCATACTCAGAATGCGAGATGCTATGTGGTGGAAAGCCCGGAAATGCTGGAGGATTTCCGCAATGCGGTCCTGCCGGAGTTCAACCAGAAGAACTCTGCCAACGCTGCTCTGATCGTAACGACTTTCGTCAAGGGTCTGGCCGGGTTTTCCCGGGGAATACAGATGAATGAACCGGGAGAGGAGTGGGGAGCCTACGATCTCGGTCTGCATGATGCGTATCTGATATTTGCCGCAAGAGATGCCGGATACGATACGCTGATCATGGGAGCCCGCAACGGAGAGATGATCCGTGAGATGCTGGGAATCCCGGAGAACGAAGAAGTAATGTCGGTGATCGCCATCGGTAAGCAGGCAGCGGAACCGAACGAACGTACCCACAAGGATCCGGATGAAGTGATCCGCTTCTTCTGATCGGAAAAGGAGAAATGAATATGGCAAGAGTAGATTTCGGCGCCAAGCCGCTCATGTTTCCGCAGCCGGTGCTGATCGTTGCGACCTATGACGAAAACGGTGTGCCGAACGCCATGAACGCAGCCTGGGGCATTACCACGGATTTCGCGGAGATCTCCATCAGTATGTCTGAGCACAAGACAACGGAGAACCTGAAATACCACCCGGCATTTACCGTCAGTATGGCAACGGAGGACTACGTTGCGGCCTGTGACTATGTCGGTATTGAATCA
>JAFWJP010000160.1 GCA_017514645.1 Solobacterium sp.
ACGGATCTTGTGTCGGCTTCGACCGGTGAAATGAAAAAGCGCTATGGTTTTGTCTACGTTGACCGGGACAATGACGGTAACGGTGACCTGCACCGGGAGCGCAAGGATTCCTTCTACTGGTTCAAAAAGGTCTGTGAAACCAACGGCGAAGATCTCAGCTGATCGTTCGCTGCTTAGGAGTGTTCCGGAATCCGGAACATTCTTTTCTTTTTCTTCTCAACGCGGCGGTACAAGCATATAATGACAGAATAGCAGGAGTATACTATGGCTGAAAGATTGCAGGACCGCAGCGTTCCCGCTGCACTGAAAGCCACAATACCGGTTCTTTCCGGCTACCTCGTGCTGGGCATCGGCTTCGGTCTGCTGTGTCAGAGCAGCGGCTTCCCCTGGTGGACCGGTGTCCTCATGAGCCTGATCATCTACGGTGGTTCCATGCAGTTTGTACTGGTCGGACTGCTTACTTCCGGCGCATCTCTGATCACTGCCGCACTGACAACACTGATGGTGCAGGCAAGACACCTGTTCTACGGTATTTCCATGATCGACCGCTACCGGGAGATCGGAGCCGTCAAGCCCTATGTGATCTTTACCCTCACAGATGAAACCTACGCCCTTGTCTGTACAGATGAAATGCCTGAACAATGTGATGCGAACCGGTACCGTTTCTTTGTTTCCCTGTTTGATCATATCTGGTGGGTCGGCGGTACCTTGATCGGTGTCCTTCTCGGACAGATCATCCCGTTCAGCACAGAGGGAATTGAGTTCTCCATGACAGCTTTGTTTGTTACGGTCTTTGTCGAGCAGTGGCTCAGCACCGGCGATCATATTCCGGCTTTGACCGGTGTTGCGGCTTCCCTGGTTTCCCTGGCTGTTTTCGGTCCTTCCCGCTTTCTGATTCCGGCAATGATCCTGATCACGCTCCTTCTGAGCCTTCTGCGCAGACGGGAGGTACAGTCATGAATACGCAATGGTATTTTCTGCAGATGATCCTTGTATCAGCTGCTGTAACTGCTATGATCCGTTTCCTGCCGTTTCTTGCCCTGCGGGGAAGAGAAACTCCGCCGTTTATTGAATACCTCGGAACAGTCCTGCCGTTTGCCATCATGGGCATGCTGGTCGTATACTGCCTCCGGGAAACACCCATTCTGGTATCTCCGCACGGGATTCCGGAGCTCTGTGCTGTCCTGGTGACGGCCGTTCTGCATATCAAAAAACGCAGTACACTGCTGAGCATCCTCGGCGGTACGCTGTGCTATATGTTTCTGATACAGCTGATCTTCTGAAAGGAGCTTCCATGCCGCATCGTTCCACACTCATCTATTCCTGTATCCAGGCGTTCTTCTGGATGGCCTGGGCTGCACTGCTGGGATTTTCAAGCACCTATCTTCTTTCATCCGGGCTGACCAGTTTTGATACAGGACTGCTGATGGGGTTCTGTTCTCTTCTGTCAGCTGTATTTCAGCCTGTTCTTGCCGGTTTCATCGACCGGAAGGGATTCTTTCTCCTGAAACCGGTCATCATTCTGCTGTCCGCACTCAGCGCTGTTCTCTGCGGAATCCTGCCGTTTCTTGCGCTTTCCCCGCTTGTAACGGGAATCCTGTTCAGCACCGCCGCCGGACTGCTGCAGCTGTCCTCTCCGCTGCTCAATACCCTGGCTTCCACTGTGGAAGGAACGGATTTCGGAATCGCCCGGGGAATCGGCAGCCTCGGCTATGCCATCATCTTCTATATCATCGGCTGGCTTTGCGACATATGGAGCCATCAGACCGTTGTACTGGCCGCCGCGATCTCGTTCACCGGTGTTATTCTGACAACTGCAGCTTTCCGAAGCAGTCATTCTGCGGAAACCGGAAATCAGCCGTCTTCACAAGGCTCCTTTCCTGCCCGCTACCGGTCCTTCATGATCACGCTTGCCGGTGTCCTGCTGCTGTATATCAGCCATGTGTACCTCGGAAACTACGGTTATCAGATCGTTCTTTCCAAAAGCGGTAACAGTGTCAATTTCGGAACCGGAGGCACGCTTGCGGCGATTGCGGAACTGCCGGTCATGTTCCTGTTCGGTTCTCTTCTGAAGAAAAAACCAGCGTCTTTCTGGGTGCGGATCACCGGCTTCTCTTTCTTCCTGAAGGCAGCAGTGATATTCCTTTCGGTACGGATCACCGGCTACTATGCAGCCATGGCCTTTCAGCTCACAGGTTGGGGCATGATCCAGGTCGCATCTGTATACTATGTCAATGAAGTCATTCCCGCTGAGGACGCAGCCAAGGGACAGTCCATGTTCACTTCTGCCCTTGCCCTGGCTACCGTTTTCGGTTCCTTTACCGGCGGATGGCTGATCGATACCTTTTCTGTCCGTGTACTGGTCATGACAGCGGTCTGCTTCGCAGCAGCCGGTGCACTGATCGTATTCTTCTCAATGAAAGGAAGGACATCCGCATGAAACACGCTCTGATCATGGAAGGTGGCGCTATGCGGGGACTCTTTACCTGCGGTGTCATGGATGTACTGATGGAAGAAGGCATTGTATTCGAAGGCGGTGCCGGCATCTCGGCAGGTGCTGTATTCGGTGTCAACTACAAATCACGCCAGGCCGGCAGACCTCTGCGCTATAACCTCGCATTCTGCAAAGATCCCCGCTACGGTACGGTGCGTTCCGTACTGAAGACCGGAGACCTGTTTGATGCGGACTTCTGTTACCGGGCCATTCCGGATGAACTGGATATTTTCGACCGGAACGCTTTCAAGGAAAACCCGATGGAATTCTATATCGGAGCAACCGATGTTGAAACAGGAAAGGCTGTCTACCATCTCTGTACGGACGGAGGATCAACCGACACCGACTGGATGAGAGCCTCCGCGTCCATGCCGCTGGTTTCCCGGCCGGTGGAAATCGAAGGACACTGCTATCTCGACGGCGGTATCGCTGATTCGGTTCCTTACCGGTTCATGGAGTCCAGAGGATACGAAAAGAATGTCATCATCCTGACACAGCCGGCAGACTACCGGAAAAAGATCAGCACAGCCATGCCCTTGCTTCGGCTGTTCATGAAGCAGTATCCTGCCATCATTGATGCCATGGCTGTCCGCCATACTGTCTACAATCATCAGATTGAAGAGATCCGGAAACGTGAATCAGAAGGACGCGCCTTCGTGATCTGCCCGCCCGCTCCCCTGCCCGTCAGCCAGCTGACCCATGATCCTGCAAAACTGCAGGAAACCTACAACATCGGCAGAGAAGAAATGCAGAAACACATCAGCAGCCTGAAAGAGTTCCTCAATAACTGATCTCATTAGTAAACCATCTGTCGGTTGTTTTCAGTACTCTGTCAGAGTATCATCTTGGCAAAGAAGGTGATACAGATGTCTTTTGGATCCTTGATACGTTCTCTCAGAAAACAGAACAACCTGACACAGGCCGAACCGGCCGATCGTCTCGGTATTACCGACAAGGCTGTTTCCAAATGGGAACGTGATCTTTCCTATCCCGATATTGCGCTCTTTCCGCAGCTTGCGGACATCCTCGGTGTCTCAGTCAATGATCTTCTGCTTCTGGATAACGGAGACGGTACACAATCGCGGCTTTCCCAGATCTTCCGGCTGTCACATGATATCCGTACACCTCTGCATTTTATTCTCGGGTGCACCGATCTGGCCATGAAATACAGGAATGACCCTGAAGCACTGAATCATTACCTTGAGTGTATCCGTATCTCCGGAAACTATCTTCTGGATGCGGTCAACTATCTCATGCGTATCGCTTCGGACAACAACCGCAACAATACGGGCAAACCGCTGATCCATATTGATGAAGCCTGGGAATCCCTTTCCAGCAGATCCGATCAGCAGACACCCAGGAAATACGATTTCCGCGGCAGGAAGATTCTCGTAGTTGATGACATGGAACTGAACCGGGAAATTGCTGCAGAGATTCTGAAACCGACCGGTGCATTCATTGAATATGCAGAAAACGGAAAACAGGCAGTGGAAAAGTTCAGAAACACAGCCTGTGATCTGATCCTCATGGATCTGCAGATGCCGCAGATGAGCGGTTCGGAAGCCGCAGCTGCCATCCGTGCTCTCAATGACCCGGTACTTGCCTCCGTACCGATCATCGCGATGAGTGCGAATATATACGAAGCTGACCGTAAAGCTGCAGAAGACGCCGGCATGAACGGTTTTATCGAAAAACCTGTTGATGTCGGAAAACTGTATGATACTTTATGGCAATACCTCGGGACAGGATAAAAGGAAAACGGAACTTCTATGAAGTTCCGTTTTTATGATCTGTTACTCTTCGTCGAGATGAGGTCCGGCCGCAACCAGTGCTTTGCCTGCAGCGTTGGTCTCGTACTTGTGGAAGTTCTTGATGAATCTTCCGGCAAGATCCTTGGCCTTGGCTTCCCACTCTGCCGCATCACCATAGGTATCGCGCGGATCCAGGATTCCGGAATCCACACCCGGCAGTTCTGTCGGTACTTCGAAGTTGAAGTAAGGAATCGTCTTTGTCGGTGCCTTGTTGACATCACCGTTCAGGATCGCATCAATGATACCGCGGGTATCCTTGATGGAGATACGCTTGCCCGTACCGTTCCAGCCTGTATTGACCAGATACGCCTTGGCACCGCTCATCTTCATCCTCTTGACGAGTTCTTCACCATACTTCGTCGGGTGCAGCTCCAGGAACGCCTGTCCGAAGCACGCGCTGAATGTCGGTGTCGGTTCCGTAATACCGCGCTCTGTACCGGCCAGCTTTGCTGTGAAACCGGACAGGAAGTAGTACTGTGTCTGCTCCGGTGTCAGAATCGATACCGGCGGCAGTACACCGAAGGCATCGGCAGACAGGAAGATTACATTCTGTGCTGCAGGTCCGGAAGAAGTCGGACGAACCTTCTGGACGATATTCTCGATATGATCGATCGGATAGGATACACGGGTATTCTCCGTTACGCTCTTGTCTGCGAAGTCGATCCTGCCGTTCTCATCGACGGTAACGTTCTCCAGCAGTGCATCTCTTCTGATGGCGTTGTAGATATCCGGTTCGGATTCCTTGTC
>JAFWJP010000161.1 GCA_017514645.1 Solobacterium sp.
GTATCCGAGCGGACAGGGTCTGCATGTAGGACACCCGGAAGGATATACCGCAACGGATATCATGGCACGCTACAAGCGCATGAAGGGCTTCAACGTGCTGCATCCGATGGGATTCGATGCGTTCGGTCTGCCGGCAGAGCAGTTTGCGCTGAAGACGGGCAATCATCCCAGTGTCTTTACCTACGCGAACATTGATCATTTCCGCGAACAGATCAAGGCACTCGGTTTCAGCTATGACTGGGACAGGGAAGTCAGGACCTGCGATCCGGAATACTACAAGTGGACACAGTGGATCTTCCTGAAGCTGTATGAGCGCGGTCTTGCGTATGTAGCGGAGATGCCGGTCAACTGGTGCCCGGGTCTCGGTGCGGTACTGGCAAACGAAGAAGTCGTCAACGGCAAGAGTGAGATCGGGGGATTCCCGGTTATCCGCAAGAACATGCGGCAGTGGGTCCTGAAGATCACGGATTATGCGGAAGAACTGCTGAATGATCTGGAACTGGTCGACTGGCCGGAGAGCACCAAGGAAATGCAGAAGAACTGGATCGGCAAATCCACAGGTGCGGATGTTGTCTTCAAGATCAAGGGCACGGACAAGGAATTCACGGTCTTTACAACAAGATGTGATACGTTGTTCGGCTGCACATACTGCGTTATGAGCCCGGAACATCCGTTTGTTGACGAGATTACAGCACCGGAGCAGAGGGAAGCGGTGAAAGCCTACAAGGAAGCCTGTGCCCTGAAATCGGATCTGGAGCGTACGGATCTGAACAAGGAAAAGACTGGTGTGTTTACCGGTGCCTATGCGATCAACCCGGTCAACGGGAAGGAAGTACCGATCTGGATCGCGGACTATGTCCTGGCATCCTACGGTACCGGTGCGATCATGGCTGTTCCGGCTCATGATACACGTGACTATGAATTCGCCAAGGAATTCGGTCTGGAGATCATTCCGGTTCTGGAAGGCGGGAATGTTGCGGAGGAAGCCTGGACAGGTGACGGTCTGCATATCAACAGTGACTGGCTGAACGGACTGAACAAGGAAGAAGCCATCGCAAAGATGCTGGAATGGCTGGAAGAACATCACATCGGAGCCGAGCGCATTCAGTACAAGCTGCGTGACTGGATCTTCTCCAGACAGAGATACTGGGGTGAGCCGATTCCGATCATTCACATGGAAGATGGTACCATGCGTACCGTCGCTCTGGACGATCTGCCTCTGGAACTCCCGGCAACGGATAACTACAAGCCGAGTCCGGACGGAGAATCCCCGCTGGCGAATCTCACGGAATGGCTGAATGTTGAAATCGACGGCATGAAGGGTGTGCGCGAAACCAACACCATGCCGCAGTGGGCAGGTTCCTGCTGGTACTACATGCGCTATCTCGATCCGCATAACAATGAAGCGATCGCAGACAAGGATATTCTGGATCACTGGCTGCCGGTCGATCTGTACGTCGGTGGTGCGGAGCACGCTGTACTGCATCTGCTGTACTCCCGCTTCTGGCACAAGGTACTGTATGATGCCGGTGTCGTTTCCTGCAAGGAACCGTTCAGAAAGCTGTTCCATCAGGGCATGATCCTGGGTGAGAACGGTGTCAAGATGTCCAAATCCCTGGGCAACGTTGTCAATCCGGACGATATCATCCAGAGCCACGGTGCGGATGCGCTGCGTCTCTATGAGATGTTCATGGGACCGCTGGAGGCTTCTCTGCCCTGGTCCGACAAAGGAATGGACGGCGCGAGAAGGTGGCTGGACCGTGTCTGGCGCATGATTATGGAAGAGAACATGGTCACGGATGAAGAAACACCGGCGCTGGATTACAGTTACAACTTCATGATCCGGAAAGTCACGAATGACATTGAGACACTGAACTTCAATACTGCAATCTCCCAGATGATGATCTTCGTCAATGACTGCTACAAGGAGAAGAAGATCAACCGGAAGATGGCCATCGGTCTGGTCAAAGCCCTTAGCTGCTTCACGCCGCATATCGGTGAGGAAATGTATCATGCACTGACAGGTGAAGATACCGTTGCCTATACGGAATGGCCGGCATACGATGAAGCGAAACTGGTTCTGGATACGGTTACGATCATCGTTCA
Organism: Solobacterium sp.; assembly: GCA_017514645.1. GTDB lineage: Bacteria > Bacillota_I > Bacilli_A > Erysipelotrichales > Erysipelotrichaceae > Bulleidia. The sequence continues at coordinate 2,107 of JAFWJP010000161.1, forward strand.
GGTCAACGGCAAGGTCCGTGCCCGGATGGAATGCCCGAAGGATATGGAAGAGGAAGCTCTGAAGACAAAGGCTCTCGCAGAAGTGACACAGTTCACCGAAGGCAGGGAGATTCGCAAGATCATCGTCATTCCGAACAAGATCGTCAATATCGTCGCATAAATCAAGTATGTGCTTCGCTCTGATATGGAGCGGGGCACTTATTTTTGATATAATCACTGAGTATGGATGAATTTCTAGTCAACATTGAGAATTTCGACGGACCGCTGGACTTGATGCTGCATCTGATCAAGGAGAAGAAGATGGATCTCTTTGACCTTGACCTGAATGTACTGGCAGATCAGTATATCAGCTATCTGGATACGATGCGTGAAATGCGGCTCGAAATCGCCGGAGAGTATCTGGTGATGCTGGCAGAGATGATCGAGTACAAATCAAAACGTCTGCTTCCGAAGGATGAAATGCAGGAAGAGGAAATCGAAGACCCGAAGGATCGTCTGGTCCGGCGTCTGCTGGAGTATCAGCAGTACAAGGAGATCTCCCAGGAACTGGGAAGGATCTACGAAGAACGGCAGGGTCAGTATACCAAGGCACTCTCCGCTGAAGCGGAAGAGTGGATGAAGAGCGACAATATGCACTATGAAGGCAGTCCGTATGAACTGATGAAGGCGATGCGCAGGTGCATGATCCGGATGCAGCTGACCAAGCCGCTGGAGACGAGGTATACCGAGCGATCGATCTCCATGGAGGAACGGGAACTGCAGATCCGGGCAAGGCTGGACCGCCTGCCGAAGACATTCAGTTTCCGGAATCTGCTGGAAGATGTGAATGATCTTCCGATGTTTGTTGCGACGTTTCTGGCGGTGCTTGACCTTGCGCGTCAGCATACATTGTTTTTTACGGTCGATCAGAATGATGAGATCTGGTTCTCCAGGGGAATCGCAGAATAGGAGCTGTTTATGACGGAAATGCAGGAAAACAAGGAAATACTCAGCGAGGAGCGCATTCTCCAGATCCTGGAGGGTCTGCTGTTCATCGTGGGTGATGACGGACTGACGGAAGAACAGGCGGAAAGCGTACTGGAGATTCCGCAGGAGCAGATCCACGAGAGTCTTCTGAAACTGCAGCTTGCCTATCAGGATGATCTGCATGGTATGGAAGTGGTGGATTACGGCGGGATCTGGCGGTTTATCAGTAAAGCGGCGATCCGCGGATATGCAGAGAAGCTCTTCCGCATGGGCAGAAGTGCTGCACTGTCCCAGGCTGCGCTGGAAACGCTGGCAATCATTGCCTATAAACAGCCGATCACCCGGGTAGAGATCGAAGAAATCCGGGGTGTCGGTGCTGATATGATGCTCAAGAAACTGCAGGCAAGGGATCTGATCAAGGAAGCAGGGAGAAGTGAAGCACCGGGAAGACCGATCCTGTATGAAGTGACGGATGAATTCATGAACAGTTTCAAACTGTTGAGTCTTGACGAACTGCCGGAACTGCCGACATTCAATGATGAGGTAAGTGATGAACTATTCCATTATGAAGAAAACGGGTCTGCTGATTAGTGCACTTCTGCTGGGATGTACCGTTTCCGGTGAAGATGCGGCAGAAGTGAAGGAGTACGGCTGTACGGCGGTGGATATCTACAATTATGCAGGTGTTGTGCCGGAAACAGATCCTGCAGAGGACTGGTGGTATGATACAGCGCTGTATGCCGGTGATTCGCGGATGGGAGCGCTGGCACTCTACGGATCGCATCCGAATGCGGAAGTCGATTATGTCACAAGCCTCAATCTGCTGCTGATCGATATGATGCACGTGGACGAACGTGAAGAAGAGATTACATTGCTGGATATCTTCGCCACTACGGACAAGCAGGATATCTATCTTCTGTTCGGGATCAACGAGATCCGCAATCCGAATTTCTATGCATTCGCGGACAAGTACATCGAGATCATTGAGCAGTTAAAAGCACAGGTTCCGTATGCTAATATATATGTAATGCTTGCCTATCATCCGGATTATATTTCGAATCTTCCGGAGCCTGCTCTGACGGAGCATCTGAACGATCTGAACAATACGCTCCGCTGGGTGGCTCAGACAGAACATGTCTATGTCATCGATACGGGACTGGGACTGGAAGGTGAGGACGGCACGGTGATCGATTCCTACGTCTGGGATGGTCTTCACCTGAATCCGACCGGTACGCGGGCATTGGAAGAGTATCTGAACAGACGTTATATCAGGAGCGGGGAATATGTTAAAGAAATTTGTGAGTAGTTTGCTGGCAGTCATGGTACTGACAGGATGTGCCGGAACACAGGGTACGGAGAGTCATGAACCGGCCGCGGATGTTGCGGCAAGGATCGTCAAGGATCTGCATCTGGAGGAGAATGTCGCTGAAACAACGGACAGAATGCTGAACGGTCTGCTGTTCTTTGATGAAGGGGATATTACGGAAGGCAGTCTGTATGTTTCCCAGAACAAGGCGGATACCGTAGCGGTATTCTATACGGATGATCCGGAAAAAGTCATGGAAAAGACAGATACCTATCTGAAGACACTGAAGGCACAGCTGGAAACCTATGCGCCTTCGGAGGTCTTCAAGGTAGACAACGGGATCGTTGAACACAATGACTATATGGTGCTGGTCATCATCTGCGATGATCTGCAGAGTGCCAAGGACGAGGCCGCGAAGATCCTGGAATAATAGGGTACAAACATCAGACAGATGATTCCTGAAGGGAGTCATCTGTTTTATTGTGAGACGGAGGAATCCGCCGGAGGTTTGTCATCTGGTGCCGGCGGATTATAATTGAATCATATGAAATCCGGAGGTGCCGCAAGTGTTCAGCAGTTATCACTTTATCTGGCTCTTCATCTGTGCA
>JAFWJP010000162.1 GCA_017514645.1 Solobacterium sp.
TCTCGCCGACGCCGCCGTTCTTCTTGCCTACGCAGACACCTTCGAACATCTGAATACGGGACTTCTCACCTTCACGGATACGGACATAGACCTTTACAGTGTCTCCCGGCTTGAAGTCCGGAATGTCCTTGCGCAGCTGTTCCTGCGTGATCTTGTTTACCAGATCGAGCTTCATGTTAAATATCTCCTTTTCTCAAATGATCATCTGCTCATGGTCCCGAACCGGCCAGCGGAACAGTGACGCGCATTCACGCATTGAAGATTCTAACACAACTATGCCTGCCGTGCAATGAAAATCTCCTGATCAGCGGTCTTTTGCATTCGTCCCGAAATCAAACCCGTTCCAGACCGGGATTCCGGTATATTCCTGCGCCTGTTCTTCCCCGTGCAGGACCTTCAGCGTTTCCCCTGCCAGAGCTTCCTGTTCCATCTCGCCCGGATAGACTGTGACCGGAGCAATCCACTCACAGCTCTCCCGGATGCGCTCAACAATATCATCATAGATGACCAGGCCCCCGGTCAGCAGAATGGCTTCTGCCTTTCCCTGCAGCGCTGCAGCCATTGCACCGATCTGCTTGATGATCCGATAAATCATCGAATTCCATACAAGTACGGCTTTCAGATCACCCTTCTCCACCATGCTGTGGATCACCGAGGCATCGCTTGTTCCGAAGTGGGAGACAAAACCGCCCGCCCGGGAACACATCAGACGCACCTCATCGATGCCGTGCTGCTCGATATAATCAAGCAGCGGAAGAACCGGTACACTGCCGATCCTGGTCGGTGTGAAGGCACCATCACCTCCGGATCCTACATTTCCGTCGATCATCCGTCCGTACCGATGAGCACTCACCGTGATCCCGCCGTCAATGTGGCAGACAATGCAGCAGAGCTCATCGTACTTCCGACCGGAAAGACCGGCATGGTACGCCGCGACGGCCTTCTGGTTGAGCACATGGGACTGGGCATTGCGGTACAGACCGGCAATACCGGTCATCCTGGCTTCATCGATCAGTTCATCAACATTGGTCGGATTCAGGGTATACATCGGTTTCCGGTACATTTTTCCGAGTTCATAGGCCATCATGACACCGAGTTTTGCCGGATGTTCACTGCCGCCGACCGCATCTCTGGTATCTTCATAGAGCTTACGGCTGATGCGCATGACACCTGCCCGGCACGGCTGGGCACTTCCTCCCCTGCCGACAAACACATCGACGTCCTTCATGGAATACCCGTGCTTCTTCAGTGCTTCATGGATCACAGACAGACGGAACGGGATCTGGTCATTGACCGTGGGATAGGTCAGCAGAACCGGTGCGTCATGAAAAACACTCTCCTCAAAGAGAATGTGCTCTTCTTCATACAGACTGATTTTCGTAGAGGTAGAACCTGGATTAATGATCAGAAGTTTCACATCAGCTCCTCCTTGAGGATCTTCCGGATCACGACCGTGCGCCGGACCATCGCCTCTCTTGTGTCCTTCACGGAACCATCCGGTTCATAGACGATTTCCTTGTGTGCCGCTTCATCAGCTTCACTCAGGAACATCATCCGCCGGAATTCCTCCGGACTGCATTCAAACTCCGGGTACAGTTCCTTCTGTCTGCTGATCAGACGCCGGACATTGGCCGCATTCAGATAGTTCCTGTGGGAAGGATCCAGATTCTCATTCAGATTCATGAACAGATCATGACCGGCAATATAGAACATGATCTCATTTACCTCTTCTTCCGGCAGAAGTTCTTTCAGATAAGGCGCTGAAATCTCCGCCGATCTGTCCGCATGGTTCGGATACGACCAGTGCTGCGAGCCGTCCTCCGTCTTCTTGGGCATTGCCGTATCCGGCTTGCCGATATCATGGAAAAACGCTGCGATCCGCAGTTTCCGGTACAGATCTTCAGGCAGTCCGTCATCCAGACCATCGACCGTCTTGGCTGTATGTGTCCAGAGATCGTAGCAATGCCAGGGACTGTGCTGATCAAACCCGAACATCACCTCTGCCTCCGGCACCGCCTCAATGATCATATGTTTCCCCGTTTCCTGCGCAGCCAGTTCCTCAATGGATCCGTGTCCCGCCAGAAACGCAAACAGTTCCTTCAATCGTTCAGTGTTCATCCTGGATCCACCCATAATGCACGCAGGTATTCCAGATACCGTCATTGTAGCTTTCATCCGTTACGTAATCCGCCCTGGCCTTCAGACCTTCCGGTGCATTTCCCATTGCGATGCTCAGCCAGCTGCCGGCAAACATGTCCATATCATTCTCTCCGTCACCGAAGACAACCGCATCTTCCGCACTTCCGCCGATCTTCTCCAACATCCGCAGAATACCTTCCCGCTTCCGGTCGATTTCGAGAACATAGTAGCCGCCGCCCATCAGAAGACAGCCGAATTCACCGAAATACGGTTTCATCTGTTCCATGGTCACTTCGTTCAGCGGAAGATAGATCTTGTAGACGGGACCCGGTTCATATCCCATCTCCGGATCCAGAATATACGTCGTCGGTTCATTGCGCTCTCCAGCCTGTTCCAGAAAACGCCGGTCCTTCATATAGACCTTGTCGCTGTCATCCCGGGACAGGATATATCCGATACCGAACGCATCACACTTTTCCAGAATGATCCGCACCCGCTCCGGATCCAGGGGCAGATAATCCGTCAGCTCTCCCCGGACCACCAGACCGCCGCCTCCGGCTACAACGCCGTAGTCCATATCCAGCTGATCCATGATCTTATGCGCTTTATAGTTTGCCCGTCCTGTTGCAGCACAGACAAAATGACCTTCCGCACGCAGAAGATCAAGTGCCTTCCGGCAGGATTCCGGAATGGAATTGTCCCGGATATCCGTCAAGGTCCCATCGATATCAAAAAAGAAATACTTTTTTCTCATACATCCACCCTCATCGTCACACAGCGGCTGCCGCGCCGTTCCACCCGCATAGCGAAATCAAAGCGGTCAACATCGGTACATAATGCAAAGTCTGCTTCCGGAAACCGGTCCTGCTGGGAAGGATCGAAGAACTTTCTGCCTTCACCATCCTTGAGAAGCGGTACTTCCTTCAGGATCTGAGAGGGATCTTCATCTTCCAGCAGAGCCTTGATGTAGCGGGCACAGAGAACATCTTCCTCTGTATCCCGTTCTCCCATGAGCCCCATGCAGAGAAGAGAAACCTCTTCCGGCGCATTCCGCCGCAGGTACGCCGCTGTCGCCGCAGCATTCGTCAACGCAGCCGCCAGCACTTCATCCGCGCGCTCCATGCACGCCGCAATCCCCTGTGTACCGGCACTGGTTGTATGGACGACCCGCTTTCCGCTGAAATCCAGACCATCGATCGAAGACGGGGAATTCCCGTAGTCGAAACCGGGAAGCCGGTATCCCCTGCGTTCACCGATCAGAACAGCATCCGGATATGACCTGGCTTCCGTTTCATCGGCGACAGGAATCACTTCTGCAGCATTCTGCGCCAGCAGAAACCCTTCCACCGTAAACGCACGGAAAACATCGATCACAACTGCGCTTCCCTTCACCTCGGAAGCACCTTTCAGCAAATGCAGGATCCGGACATTCATTTCTGTACCGATGATATTATACACAAAATCAGACAATATCCCGCAACGCGTTTCTGGCAAGTGCACTGCTGATGTAGAAGTACCACAATGAGATCTCCATCTCCGATCGGTTCATTTTGACCGCAGCGGAATAGACCGTGTTCTCCTGAACATAGCATTCCCGCAGCCTGTGCTTTTCTTCTTCACTGAGTGTACTGACATTCGTCAGCAGCCGGTCGATCACGGCACGCATTTCATCGTAATGCCGGGGAAAGGAATGATTGGTTTCTGTTCTTGTCATTGTCATCTGTTATCACCTCGCAGCGGATGATAGCACGCTTATGCGTATCTGCTGTACATCATCCTGTACTACGGTTATACGCAGATTTCCGGGAATCCCCGCGGATCAAAGAAAAACCGGCAGATCTGCCGATGTATCATCCTTCTGCCGGTCTGTCATTCTTCTCCATCAGTTCCGTGAGCATTTCCGTATCCAGGGGATTCACCAGTGTTCTGCCGTAATCGAAGTATTCCTTCTTCCACTGCGGCAGAGCCTTCAGCACCCTTTCATACGGTACAGTACCCACGATCTTCTTCCCGTCCGTATCATACAGCGCACAGCGCCAGTCGTCGACCTGCTGTCCATGCTTGTCGCTGAATCTCAGCAAGGCTGAAGGATCATTCTCCCATACGACCCGTACACCTGCCGGAAGCGTCACGATTCCGACCGTCCGGTCGCTGTCCCGCTCCATGTAAAGCCGGGGAACCGGAAGATATACAGAGATGTTCTGATGGGAATGAAGCCAATCACGGAATTTGTCGGTGTAGATTCCTGCCCACATTTCATCCGCTTCCTGCGGACCGACCACCAGTCTGTGCATCGCACAGGACAAGGAAGCCCAGCCGTCCTCATTGAGGATTCCCCGCATGACACCGTGCAGGAAACGGAGATTGAACGTGATCAGGTTGTTTCTGACATTGTCCAGATGATTGGTGGCAATCGGTTTCCGGTTGACCGTCACGGCTCCGGTCCAGAGATGGCGGATGCGCTCGGTCATAGCGAACAGATCCTCGATCTCTTCCTGTGCGGCGGGAAGCGGAAGATCCAGGATCACATCCCGGTATTCTTCTTCATTCCACAGGACCCGGATCCCCCGGCCGATGCGCTCAGGATGATAGGCAACCAGATAATGCGGATCCTTTTCACCGGTCTTCAGACGCGGTCCGTCATAGTATCCGTACTGCAGATCAGCCCCCAGGATCACGTCCAAAGGAAGACGTTTCGCAAATACGGAACGCTGGGTAATCTGGATCCGGATCGTCTCGTTATCAGCCATGGTCTCCCTCTTCTGATTCATTCTATCACGAATGTTCTTCGTCGTACTTCTGAAGGAGTTTTTCTTCTTCCCTGCTGAGTGTCCTGCGGGCAAAGAGATCCGGACGTACTGCCCTGGTGCGCACCAGAGACTGCGTCAGGCGCCACTGCCGTATCTTCTCATGATTTCCGGACACCAGTACATCCGGTACCTTCATGCCTTTGTAGTCCGCGGGTTTTGTATACTGCGGATATTCCAGCAGTCCGTTCTCGAAGCTTTCTTCCCCGGTGCTCTCTGTACGGATCGCACCGTCAAGAAGACGGATCACCGAGTCACAGATGACCATAGCACCGAGTTCCCCGCCTGTAAGCACGTAATCGCCGATGGAGATGATCTCATCCACCGACTCCTCGATCCTTGCGTCCATGCCCTCGTAATGACCGCACAGAAGCACCAGATGATCCATTTGTGCAAATCTGTGGGCAGTCTGCTGATCATACGGTTTTCCGAATGCCGCAAGCATCACGGTATGCATGTGTTCCGTCCGTACACTATCCAGCGCATCCAGCACCGGCTGGCACTTCATGACCATGCCGGCACCCCCGCCGAACGGTGTATCATCCACATGCTTGTAGTGATCCAGTGCAAAATCACGGATCTGCACCGTTTCAAATTCAGCAATACCGTTCGCAATACTGCGTCCGACGATCGAAGTCCGGGCAAAATCCCCGAACATCTCCGGGAACAATGTCAGAACGCTCAGTCTCATAGCAGACCCTCGATCACATGAATGATGATCTCTCCGAGTTCCTCATCGATCTCCACGATGAAGCTGTCGATCAGCGGGATGAGCGCGTCCTTCTTTCCTTCCCGGGCTACCCTCAGGTTGTTGTTCGCACCGTTGGTCTCTTCGAACCCGGTGACCGTACCGATGAATTCATGCGCCTCATCGTAGACCTTCATGCCGATCAGATCATCCAGATAAAGTTCCCCCTCATCCAGTTCCTCCCGGTCTTCTTCATCCACGAACAGTTCACAGTTCCTGTACGGTTCGATCAGATTGATATCCTCGAGCCCTTCAAAAACGACCAGCGGATATCCTTTGTGCATCCGCCAGCGCAGAGGCATCAAAGGAGTGTACGCGCCGTCCTTCTGCACATACAGCGGATAATTGCCGCTGAAGCGCTGTTCCGGAAAATCCGTCCAGATATCGATCTTCGCTTCTCCCCTCAGACCGTGTGTGTTGATGATCCTTCCAATACTGATATATCCCATAACCGATTCCTCCAAAAAAGGATGCTTGTGCATCCCTCAGATCTTCTCGAACTTAATGGAGATCCGCTTCCCCTCAGCATGCGACGCAACAGCCATGACCTGACGCAGCGCAGATGCCATCATACCGCGCCTCCCGATCAGACGGGCAACGTCATCGTTCTTTGCATAGACGCAGAGAACGATCTCACGCTCATCATCGTCATTCAGCTGCCTGACTTCCAATGATTCAGGTTCATCTACCATAGGTCTCACCAGATCATACAATACCTGATCAAGTGCCATGGTGGATTACTTCTTTCCTTTTGCGGCAACCTTTGCCTCGTGGAACTGTTTCATGATACCCTGACGGGACAGAATGTTGCGGACCGTATCAGACGGCTGTGCACCGTTGTTCAGCCAGCCCAGTGCCTTTTCAGCATCAACCTTTACGGTCTCCGGCTCTGTCGTGGGATCATAATAGCCGATGATCTCAATGAAACGGCCGTCTCTCGCTGCACGGGAATCAGCCGCAACAATACGGTAACGCGGTGCCTTCTTCGCACCCATTCTTGTCAATCTCAGTTTAACTGCCATAGTTTTCTACCTCCAGACCAGTACTATTATAAACGGCATCACCACGGTGTCAAGCATTTTTGCTTGACACCCCTTAGTCTTTTTCTTCAGGCATGGTGATACCGCGGTACATGAGCAGTACAAACACAGCCAGAAGCGCATGATAGACACCGTTGTAGTTGAAGTCCCAGATCAATGTGAACCGGATGGTCTTGATGGACTGCAGAACTGTCGCAAGAATGAACACAACCAGTCCGGCAAGATACCACCGGTTTCTTTCATGCATTTTCAGCCGCGGTATCAGCATGTACAGGATGTACAGCGCGCACAGCGCACCGTACGCGCCGAATACCAGAAACGCCCTGCCCTTCGTTCCGTACAGCTGGAGAAATACGAACACCGCGCAGAACACCAGCGTGATTCCAAGCACGGCCCGCTCTGTTTTCCTGCTGTGTCCCAGCAGGTCATGATGCATGGTCACAACAAAGGACGCCAGCATGAGCGACATCAGGAGATACATGAAGACCCAGAGCAGCGATTTCGTCTGTTCGCTCATCCGGATTCCATGGATCGGTACCCCGTACAGACTGACCGCCGCGAACAGGATCAGCGTTCCCGTCCACAGTTTCCTGTGCGCGGATTCCGGACAGCACTTCTGCAACAGGATGATCAGGATGATGGTCAGGATCCCGTTGATCAGATCCGTAACTGTCGTTGTCATTTCCACACCGTTTGTCAGCATCTTCATCACCTCACACCAGATAGATCCAGCACAGTGCCTTCACCGCATAGACAGCCAGTGTCATGACCGGCAGCGCACTCCCCAGGATCTGTTCCGTCATCAGCAGCACCGAACCTGACCACGGATCAGCGATCTCATACAGATACGCTCCTGTTCTGGCCATACCGCTCAGACGTTCAGGATTGGGCTCCTGTTCCGGTGGATAGGCTTCACCATCCGGACCAATGACGGCAGATATATCTTCATCATAGCGGAATCCTTCAAATTCCGGATCCAGTATGCGCGGATCCTTTTTCGCAATATAGCTGTACGACTCCACATATTCCGGTGCATACAGACCGACCTCAAAGGCGGAGTCAAACAGGAAAAGGATATAGCATGCAGGTACTGCAAGCACACACAACAGCTTCCGAAACCTGATCCGCCGCGCCAATGCTCCTAGAACACAATTTCCCCCGATGATGGAAAGAAGACTGACACCGATGACTGCCGTTTCCTGTGTATCGGGAAAAAGAAACGGAACATTCCGCACTCGGTGAAGCAGAACTACCCCGCTCATAAACAGAATGAATAACCCGGCATTTGTCAGAATAGTATACAATACCTGCTTTTTCCGTTCTCCGGGGGATAATCTGTACAGCGGAAATACCAGAACAACGGAAAGAAACAGCGTATAGATCAGACAACTTACCACGATCGTACTGTCAATAGACTTCAACGCAGAATCAAAAAATACCGGAAGCAGCACCGACGCATCTTCCTGCGGCATGATCTCGATGCCGTGACCAATCATTCCGTACATACCGTCATTGTAGACCAGTTGCCCGCTCAGACCGCCCGAAGGATCCGTCATCGTCAGATAACGATATCCCTCCGCCAGTCCGGCAGCCGCCGAACTGATCCTCATCATGATATACAGAAATGCCAGTACAGCAGCCAGGATCATGTATACCGCAAACAGCCTGTTACTTTTATCTGATTTCCCGTTCATATCGTTACTCACCTTCCCTGACAGAAACAGCATTCCCGTCCTCGTCGTAAAACACCGGATGTACCGTCTGAACTAAAACATCGCCGCGGAAAGGATCAAACGCACCTTCCCCGTAATACTCTTCGATTCTTGTGGTATCACTCATGACGAACAGGTTTATATAATCATAATACTTTGCATATGTATCCAGGAACGATTCCACGACAGTGTATTTCTTCCCGTCCCTTGTAACAATTTGCTCAGGCGAATACGCAAAAACCGGGGTGCAGCAATAAGCAGAATTGCCGCATACAAACACAGCAGAATGATCCTCAATGTCCGTATGCGGACCTTCATCACAAGTTGGAGATACCTGTTATGACACCGGCTGTCAGTATACATACGATCAGAATCCAGACCCACTGCCTTAACATCACATCCGAACAGCCAACCTGGCAGCGCCTGTAACCAAACCAAAACCGAACGTATCCGCGATGATCAAACCCGGCATAAGGTGTATCACCGCTTCATAATACTCCCTCAGTGTTCAAAGGAATCCTCTCTTCCGTTTTTTGTGAGCACGAATGAATAGACCACCACCAGCAGGAGAATACCTGCAAACGCAGCCAGCATTGCAGGTGTAATGACCGTAGACCGGTTGACAAACATATGACTGCTCAGATCAATTAGACCATGCATGATCATGACTGAAAGAATATCATGCTTTTTCAGATAAACTGCTCCGAACAGAAGACCGATGACCGTCGCATATCCGGTCTGGATCAGCGTATTCGGCAGGCTCATTCCGACAATGTTTGTCAGATGTACCAAACCGAAAAACACAGCGGAAATGATCATTGCGGACATATCGCTTTTCCCGTTTTCTTTAAGATTGGATATCAATATACCGCGGAACAGCACTTCCTCAAATACGGCAGGTGCTGCGCTCAGAATGATCACCTCTGCATCAGGCAATTCAAATTTACCTCCGAATGCTAGTCCGCATGCGGCATTCCATGCCGCCAACAACAAAGCCGGAAGTGCGTATCCGATACCCGCCAGCGGTCTTTCATTCCGGAAACACTTCCGGAATATGACAAGAAGTATCAAAGTAACAATGATACGGCTCAGCGCCATACTCATATTCCGGATTTCATTCACGTTTCCTAGGATAACACCTAAGATGACGGCGGCCGCCATCGCAATGATAAACAATAGAAGTTCAAACAATACCGGTTTTTTCGTCCCAAAACTCTTCATAGCTCATTCTCCCGGAAAAAACAGCCCGGATTCTGATTTTTTCTATAATTATATAACAGAAAGGACGGTGCTTATTGCACCGTCCCTCTTCTTAAACTCTTCTCAATTTGAACCTGACATAATCTTGTTCCAGCGATGACCCAGTTCTTCACGAAGTGTCTCGTTGTAGTGGAACACTTCATCCTTGTCATAGCCTGTCCGCGGAATGTAAGCCGGAATCTCCCCGTAAAGCTCCGGATCTGTGGACATTTCATCAAAGACCTGCTTGTTGACAGCCGTATAGCCGACATATTCGGAGTTCGCATATGCTGCATCGTAGCCCGTCATATAGTCGATGAATGCATGTGCCAGACCCGGGCACTGGGAATTGGCCGGAATGACCATCGCGTCGATCCAGATGTTCGTTCCCTGATGCGGCTCAATGTAAGCCATGTCTTCATTCTCAGCGCAGACATATGCCGCATCGCCGGAGTACATCAGCGCAATGTCCTTTTCGCCGTTCATCATCGCATCAATGACTTCATCCGTTACATAGGCCGGATTGACTGCTGCCTTCATTTCCCTGAGCCAGGCTTCCGCTGCATCAAGCGCTGCAGGATCATCGGTGTTCATGGAATAGCCGAGTGCCTTGAACGCAACCATGAACGCATCCCTCTGGGAATCATACATGAAGACTCTGTCCTTGTAGGTTTCATCCAGCAGGATATCCCAGCCCTTCTCTTCAATGACAGCCGGATCCACATTCTGCGTGTTGTAGACCAGACCGACACTGCCTCTGAAATAAGGTACTGCATAGGCCAGTTCCGGATCGAATTCCTTCTGCATATCAAGTGCGATCTCGTCCAGAAGTCCCAGGTTCTCCAGAGCATCCTTGTCCAGCGTCTGGAGCATACCCTCATCGATCAGACGCTCGATCATATAATCCGAAGGGACCAGAACATCGTACGCGCTTCCGCCGAGGAGTCTGGTATACATGTTCTCATTGGAATCGAACGTGTCATAGTTGACCTTGGCATTGTAGATGGTCTTGAAATCTTCAATGACGTTTTCTCCGATATACTCACCGGCGTTGTAGACATTGATGACATCGCAGCCGTAGAGTTCCTTGGCATCGTACTGCTGCTCGGCGGTGCTGCCTGAACTCCCGCAGGCTGTCAGCACCCCGAGGCTGCTGATCATCAGTACTTTAAAGATTGTTTGCTTTTTCATTCTTATTTTCCCTTCTTTCCCTGATCATGGGGACAACATTCATAACAATCAGAACGATGGTAATGACATAAACGATAATGGCAGAGAGTGCA
>JAFWJP010000163.1 GCA_017514645.1 Solobacterium sp.
ACCGCAGGCTTCGCAAGTTTTGTTGTCAAGTCAAAAAGCCGGGTTCCTCGGCCCCCGGCCAGTATCATGGCAACCATATTATTTGATCTCATAACGCTTTCCTCCAGAAATCCCGTTAGATACCTTTATTATAATACGATTGCGCTCCGTTTCCTATGGCAGATCTCCCGAAAGATCACTTATTTTCAGGTTTCAGCAGACCCCTTTCCTTCAGATGCTCCCTGGCAAAACTGACAAAGTACAGAGAACCGCAGATCAGCACCGAACCATCCCCGCATTCCCTTACCGCCAGATCGATCGCATCCCGGTAATCCGGAATGACGGTTCCTTCTTCCGGACACAGATGTTCACCGCTGTCCGCCCGGTAGAACGGGATTTCGGTAACGATCAGCCTGTCCACGTTCTCTCCCAGCATTGCTGCCATCAGCGGTCCCTGCTTGTCCCGCAGAGCCGTAAACACACAGGTCACAGGACGCGGAAGACTGTGAACTGACTGTACCAGGGCTGTCATGCCTTCTTCGTTGTGAGCACCGTCCATTATGATATACGGATTCCGGCAGACAGTCTCAAAGCGTCCCTTCCAGAGACTTCCGCCGACGGCATCCACCACCCGCGGATCATGGATATCAACACCAAGCGCCTCAGCCGCAGAAAGCGCCAGCACCGCGTTTTTCTTCTGATACTGCGCATTGCTTGCCAGCGTATAGACCATACCGTCCAGCATAAGCGCACTGCCCGGCAGATCCGTGAATTCCTTCATCTGCAGGAACTGTGCCTGTTTCAGGGCAGCTGTTTCCCGGATGACGGGAACTGCCTCCGGCACAAGATCACCGATCATGACCTTCCCGTTTTCCTTGATGATTCCCGCTTTCTGGGCAGCGATCTCCGCAAGCGTATCCCCAAGCACATTCATGTGATCGTAGCCGATTGTCGTGATAACGGATATCAGGGGATGATTCAGCGCATTGGTCATATCCAGCAGTCCGCCCAGTCCGGTTTCAATGACTGCCAGATCCACCTTCTCATCCCGGAAATACAGGAACCCGATCAGCGTTACGCACTCGAACATGGAGAGACCTTCCTGTTCGATCCGCTCATACAGCGCGTTCACATATTCCAGGTAACGAACTTCCGGGATCCATACATCATCGATGCGGATCCTGTCCCGGTGCTCATCCAGATGCGGCGATGTAAACAGCCCCGTTCTGTATCCGAGCGCACGATAAATATCCTTCAGATAGTTGCAGGTACTTCCCTTGCCGTTCGTTCCTGCCACGTGGATCGCAGGTACCGCGTCCTGCGGATTTCCGTACTCCTCCAGGATCTCCCGGAACCGCGCAAGACCGACACCTTTCCCATGACGGTTCATCACATAGTTTTCAGCGTCAATTGCTTTACTGAACATATCCCCGATTTCTTATCTGCCAGTCAACCGGCTCCATTCCGTGTTCGGCGAGAAACGCGTTTGCCCGGGCAAAGTGCCCGCACCCGAAAAATCCATGGTACGCACTGAGAGGTGACGGATGCGCCGCCTCCAGCACCAGATGCTTTGAACGATCGATCAAAGCGGCCTTGCTGCGGGCATTCCGCCCCCACAGCAGGAACACAACCGGCGTCTCCCGGTCACTGATGTGCCGGATCGCCCGGTCCGTAAATGTTTCCCAGCCCCTGCCGGCATGTGCCAGCGGATGGGAATCCTCTACAGTCATCACCGTGTTCAGCAGGAATACCCCCTGTTTTGCCCAGGGCATCAGATACCCGTTGTCCGGAATATAGCATCCCAGTTCACTGTGCAGCTCCTGGAAGATATTCTCCAGACTCGGCGGAATCTTTACACCCGGATTGACCGAGAAGCACATTCCGTGGGCCTGACCTTTCTGATGATAGGGATCCTGTCCCAGGATCACGACCTTGATCTTCGCGTAGTCCGTATTTTCAAAAGCCGCAAACACCTGCTGTTTCGGCGGATATACTCCGCCTTTTTCGTATGCCTCATGCACAAAAGCCGCAAGCCGGACGAAATAGTCTTCCTTGAATTCTTTCTGCAGCCAGTCGTACCAATCGTTATGGACCATAGTTATTCCGCAAATGCCTTCTTCTTCGAATTCCGGATGATCAGCACGCCCAGGATCAGTACCAGTACAGCACCGACACCGGCAACGATGAACATGGAACGGGATCCTCTGCCCGGGGCGCCGGAACCGCTTCCGTCAATGTTCATCACTCTGTCATACAAGCAGTCCAGATAACTGAAGTCTTCCGACACTGTATGACCGGTAGCTTCGATCCAGCTGACAACATCCTCTTCCACAAGATCAAACGGACGGTCTCCGTTGATCAGGAGTACTTCATTGAATTTCCTGAGGTCAAAATCCTCACCCATACTGACCATGGCCATGGATTCCAGCACCTTGAACTGTGCCAGACCGCACCCGTAGGGCAGGATCTGTCCCGGTGCGTCGATCACAAAGTCATACATATCCTGCGCGATCGCGCTGTTGAAGCCCAGGCTGTCCATCTTCGCACCCAGATCATCAACCGACCAGCCAAGCCCGTTGACCGCCAGATCACAGTACGCATTGAGCACATAGCCCATGAAGGTATCCAGTTCATGCAGCAGCGCTGTATCCTTGGACAGTCCGCTGTAGCGCCAGCTGGACAGTTCGGTGTACATACCCCAGCCCTCTGTATAGCCCATATTGGAAACCACGGAACGCAGCGGATGCGGATCCGTCGCAAGGAACCAAGTGATCTGGTACAGATGACCCGGGAATTCTTCGTGCGCGAGCGTTTCATACATTGTGTTCGTATCGCTCACCAGATCGCCGTTGATACGCACGACATTGTCACGGATATCATCAATCGGCGGATTCAGGTAATATGCCATCGTGGAATCATTCGCAACGCTGGGATCCAGATAAGATACTTCATAGACAACTTCCGGACCATCCGGATACATATCACTGATGTGGGACTGATGATAGTTCAGGATCGACTCTGCATCATCGAAATCAACGATTTCCGCATCATAGCGCTCAAAGATATCATCCGACGCAAACATAATCGACACATAGTACTCCAGGCACTCTTCCAGCGCACCGCCCAGGAAATCCACCTGTTCTTCAACGGTCATATCCGAAGAAGACTTGTAGCTGGCCAGCGCACGGTAGTATTCCTCACCGCCCGGATAGTTGATGACACCGCCTTCATACCTGGCGGATCCGCGCAGTTTTTCCAGTTCCTCGGAAGCTTTCTGATACGCCGGGAATACAACATTCAGAACGATCTCACGGTTCCTCTTCTTGTATTCCGTACGTTCTTCGTCTGTAAGTCCTTCGAATGCATCTGCCTTCTGGTCAAAGATCACAATGAGCGGTGTCTCTTCACCCTTCTCCAGGAAATCAGCGATCCACTGTTCTGTTTCATCCAGCAGACTGTCCCTCAGGAATACACCCTGGGAAGCCTGCCAGCGTGTCAGCTCCAGAGCCTCATTGAAGTATTCATCCACGGTATCCAGGACAGCCAGATAATCATCAAAGTCCTCACGATCGCGGAATACATACTCCGTGAAATTGGTGATGATACCGTCCAGGATCCCGGTGTTCGGATTGAAATATGAATCGAGCAGAGGATCGTTCAGAGCAATCATATCCTGCAGATAGCGCTCATAGACACGATAGTCGACCTGCTGTTCTTGACTCAGGCTGTCATAGTTGAACCCATGCAGTTTATCCAGGGACTCCTGAAGTACTTCCCTTGCCTCATCATAGCTTTCCTTTGTTGCGGTGCCGAGGATCAGCTCCGGCTTTTCAATGCCGTATCTGCTGTAGTCCCGTACCGTATAGTGCAGATTCAGATAATCGGATTCCATGGATTCACGGAATTCCTCCATCATGAATTCATCAAAACCATCATCTTCTGCCTGAACCGGCAGTACCATCCCCGCCGCAAACCACATGCACAATGCACTGCTCAGAATCTTCTTCCACATATTCCGTCCTCATCTTTCTACCCGGAGTTCCAGCCCGGGGATCTCTTTTCCGTTGTGATATTTCGCATCCCGGTCCGGATTGACAAAGACCTTTGTCTCACCGTAATCCATGACCCAGATCCCGTCTTCGCAGTATACCTGCATATGTCCAGCATCGAGTGATTTCCGCAGATGAATGATCTCACTCACCGCTCTGACCGTATCCTTCTCTTCCCGGCAGCGGTACCAGTCGAATCCGTTGATCTCATCTCCCGCGCAGTAGCTGTTTGTCATACCGTTCTTCCCGGCATAGTATTCCATACCGGCATGCAGGAGCGGGATCCCTTTTGCCAGTACCATTACCTGTATCATAAGAAGCTGTCGTTTTCTGAGGATCTCATCCTCTTCCCAGCAGCTCGCTTTCAGTTTGTCCCACAGGGTACTGTTGTCATGGCTCTCCAGATAATTGATTGAATGCATCGGATCACTGAAGATACCCGGGCTGCCTTCCAGAACGTTCTTCACAGCCTCATACGGCATATACGTTCCGCTCAGCCAGCCGCTTTCCCACGGACGATCATCCCCTGTACCGCCCTTGATCACATCCCGGAATACATCGTTGAAATGGCCGGTTCCCGGCATACTGGCTTCATTGGCGATGATTGCCTTCTTCTCCTGCGGCAGGTCTGTAGGCATATCCCAGCCCTCTCCGTAGACCAGCGCTCCGCTGTCATACATCAATGCCTGTTCTCTGATCATATTGACGGTTTCTACATCCAGGATCCCCATCAGATCAAGTCTCAGCCCGTTGACGCCGTACAGACCGAACAGAACATCAACCGCCCTGAGAAACAGTCTTCTGACCATGAAACGCTCACTGTCCAGATCATTGCCGCAGAATGAACCGTTGGACGGTGTACCGTCCGGACGGTAACGGAAGTAATAATAAGGGCAGGTCAGCTCCAGGGCATTGGTTTCCGGCTCAAAGACATGGTTGAAGACCATGTCGATATTGACCCGCAGTCCGTGTCTGTGCAGTTCCGTGATCATCCGGCGGAATTCCGTGACCCGCGAATACGGGCTCTTCGGCTTTGTACTGTAGCTCCCTTCCAGGGAAAGATACGATACCGGGTTATATCCCCAGTTATAGGTTCTCTCCGGCACAAGTTCATCCACACCCTCATAGTCATGCACCGGCTGGAACTGAACATGCGTGATTCCAAGATCCTCCAGATAACCGCAGACTGACGGCATTCCTGTTACTGCCGGTTCATCCGTGCAGATGGACAGGAATTTCCCTTTATCCTGATATTCCGAACGGGAAGTCAGATCCCTGACGTTGGTCTCATAGATGACCGGCACCGGGGCCGGGGGAACACCGGGATCTTCGATCCCGCGGATCTCATCCATATCGATGACAGCACTGGTCTCATGATTGGCTGTGCTGCTCAGTGCGTACGGATCCAGACAGCGGACCGTTTCATCATTCCGGTGAATGATATACGCATAGACCGCATGTTTCAGATCACCGGCGACCGTTGCCTCAAAGACACCGCCCTTCTGCCGCTTCATCGTCACAGCCTGTGTCTTTCCCCTGTCATGCAGTTCGAGGAAAACCGACTGCGCAGACGGTGACCAGACCCGGAATACTGTTTCATCAGGCGCATAAAAGGACCCCAGCGCCGCATCACTGGTACAGTGTTCCTCAAACCACTCCGTCTTTACAATAAAGCGCATCCGTACATTGCACGGCGTACCGTAGCGGTCCGTCAGGATCATCCGGTCATAGACATTGAACGGTGCTTCAAAATAGAGTGTATAGGAAATATGCGGGCCGGCGTCCAGCACATCGCTGACGGTACAGGAAAACACCCTGCCGTTGATCCGCAGGTAGTAATCACCTGTGATCCCGTTGTAGTACCCTTTGGGGACATCCACCGTGATCCGGTTCAGTCCGTCCAGATATGCTTTCATCATCTTACATTTTCAGCGGTTCGATCTTCCAGATCTCTTCGGCGTATTCCTTTACTGCGTGGTCACTGGAGAAATACCCGGACTTCGCAATATTTATAAGGCAGCTCTTTGCCCATGCCCGGCGGTCCTGAAAACGCTTCTGGATCCTTTCCTGTGCTTCTGCGTAGGAACGGAAGTCAGCCAGAACCATATACTCATCATTCCGGCGGATCAGCTCCTCGTAGATGATTCGGAAATCATCACGGTTGGCCGACCATGTTCCGTAGATCAAAGAACCGACAGCCCGGCGGATCACTTCATCACTGTTATACAGATCCAGAGCAGAGTATCCTGTACGACGGGTACGGATCTCATCCACGGTCAGCCCGAAGATCTCATCATTCTCCCTGCCGACGAGTTCATCGATCTCTACATTCGCTCCGTCCAGAGTACCCAGTGTCATCGCACCGTTCATCATGAACTTCATATTGCCCGTACCGGAAGCTTCCTTTCCGGCCATGGAGATCTGTTCACTGATATCCGCACCGCTGGTCAGGTACTCTGCCATCGTAACACGGTAGTTCGGAAGGAATACGACCTTGATCAGACCGCGGGTATCCGGATCATTGTTCACCTTGCGGCCGACCGCATTGATCAGACGGATCACGGCCTTGGCAAACGTATAGGAAGATGCTGCTTTTGCCGCAAAGATAAACGTATGCGGCTGAATGGTATAGGAAGGATCATCCTTGATCCTCTGATACAGCGAGATCACGTACAGAATGCAGAGCAGCTGCCGCTTGTAGGCATGAAGACGCTTGGCCTGTACATCGAAGATCGAATGCCGGTAAACGATCACGCCGGTATCCCTGTACATCCGGTCTGCCAGCAGATCCTTGCGGGTCTGCTTGACTTCCAGGAAACGATCCTGAACAGCCGGATCATCCACATAGTCCATCAGCTTTTCCATCAGTTTCATATCCTGACGGTATTCCGGCCCGATCACATCATCGAGGAACGATGCCAGTTCCGGATTGCTGTAGAACAGGAATCTGCGCGGTGTAATACCGTTCGTTTTGTTGGAGAAGCGCTCCGGCCACATTTCACAGTAATCCTTGAACAGGCTGTTCTTGATGATATCCGTATGGATCCGGGCAACACCGTTGACGCTGTGGCTGCCGATGACTGCCAGGTTGGCCATGTGGACCAGACCGTCTGAGATGATCCTTGTACGCTGAACCATACCCCAGCGGTTCGGATAAACCGCCAGCGTGTCAGCCG
>JAFWJP010000017.1 GCA_017514645.1 Solobacterium sp.
CAGATACCGCGCACCGGAAGATTCATCGTCGCTGCGGAATCCATGTAGCAGGCAGCCAGTCTTCCCAGACCGCCGTTCCCAAGTCCCGGTTCGATCTCGCTCTCCTCAATGTCACTGTAGGAAACGCCGAGTTCCCGAAGACCTTCCGTGACCATATCGTACAGGCCCAGGCTTTTCAGGTTGTTTTCCAGGCTCCTTCCGAGCAGGAACTCCATGGAGAAATAATAGACGACCTTGGACTGCTGTTTACGCATTGCCAGCTGTGTATTGTACCAGTTCTCCGTCGCATAGGCCCGGATCAGTTCACCAAGCGCCAGATAGCGCTCTGTGACCGACGTCTCACCGATCGAACGCCCGTACGTGGAGACGATCTTCTCCTCATACTCTTTTTTGAAAGATTCTTTGTCATTGAACATGTTGTTTTCTGCCTTTCCTGTGGTGCAGCCAGATTCCCGCAAACGGAGCAAGTCTGACCTTGATCCTGTGGGTGAATCCTCTGCACGGTTCACGGTACGAGCGCAGTGTCTGTGGATTGACAGTCCCGCAGCCGTTATAGATATCCTGTTCCGTATTCAGTATTTCCTTCCACCAGCCGCCCTGCGGAACGGAAACCGCAAAGTCTTCCCGCATGACCGGTGTCATGTTCAGGATGCAGAGAACATACTCCTCTTCATCCTCACGGTAGAAACTGTAGACCGAATGCTCGGCATCATCGGGATCGATCCACTTGAACCCGTAATCCCAGCGGAAATCGTACTTCCACATGCAGGGATGTGCCTGGTACAGCCTGTTCAGATCCGTGAAAAAGCGCAGGAAGGAATCATGCCGCGGATACTGCAGCAGGAACCAGTCCAGTTCCTTGGCTTCATCGAATTCCCGGAATGTCGCCAGTTCGTTTCCCATGAAGTTCAGTTTCTTTCCCGGATGCGCGTACATATACGCATACAGGTTCTTCACCTGAGCAAATTTGTCTTCATAGGTCCCCCACATCCGGTCGACCATCGTCTTCTTGCCGTGCACGTTCTCATCATGGCTCAGTGTCAGCATGAACCTCTCTGAATAGTAATAAGCCATGGAAAACGTGATTTTATTATGATGCCACTTCCGGTACACCGGGTCAAGTTCATAGTAGCGCAGTGTATCGTTCATCCAGCCGAGATCCCACTTATAGTCAAAGCCCAGACCTCCGTATACCGTATCATCCGTAACTTTGCTGAAAGCACTGCTGTCTTCTGCAATCAGCATCACCTGGGGATAGCGGTCATGCAGCAGCCAGTTCATCCGCTTCATGAAGTAGATGGCACCCTCATTCTCACCGCGGTCGGAATTGCCGCCCCAGTAGATCATGTTCGATACCGCGTCCACCCGGATCCCGTCGATATGATACACCTCCAGCCAGAAAGAAGCAGCGCTCATCAGGAACGAACGGACTTCTTCCCGCCACAGATCAAAGTACAGCGTGCCCCACTCCGTCATCGCATTGCGCTCATCGGGATACTCATATACCGCGCTGCCGTCAAACTGCCGCAGTCCGAACTCATCCTTGACGAAATGAACAGGCACAAAGTCCATGATGATCCCGATGCCCGCAAGATGGCACGCGTTGAAGAAGGCTGCTGCTTCTTCCGGGCTGCCGTAGCGCGATGTCATCGCATAGTACCCGCTGGGCTGGTAGCCCCAGGAACCGTCAAACGGGTATTCGTTCAGAGGCATCAGTTCGATATGGGTGTACCCGTGTTCCAGAACATAAGGGATCAGTTCTTCCTGAAGCCTGCGGTATGTTGTCCGGCCTTCATACTGTTTCCATCCGCCGGCATAGACTTCATAGATGCTCATCGGCCGGTCGTAGTTTCTTGTCCGCTGCTTCATCCATGCATCATCCGTCCAGACATTTCTGTGGGGATCATAGAGGCGGCTGGCGCTTCCCGGACGCATTTCACTGTAGTAGGCGTAGGGATCTGCTTTATAGCGGACCGTACCGTCAGATGCTGTGATCCGGTACTTATAGTAATCACCCTCCCGGAGTCCCGGGACAAAGACAGACCAGATGCCGCTGTTCTCTGTTTTTTCCATGATTGCGGCTTCATCATTCCAATCATTGAAACTGCCGACAACGCTCACCTGTACAGCTGCAGGTGCATACACCGTAAAGCGGACACCGCCCCCTTCTTTTCCGGTCTCAAAATGAGCCCCGAACACCTTCCAGGCGTCCAGGCACCGTCCCTCGTGGAATTCCTGAATGATCTTTGAATTCATACCGGTCCCTCCATCTGTGGTTTATTCTACACTATAAAGACGATTCCAGAAAGAACCGCCGGTTTTCCTGTTCAGTTGTTTTCTGCTGTACGTTCGATCATCGTCAGAAGCGAGGCATAGAATCCCCGGGTATCGTGTTTCCGCAGCAGACCACCCTGCAGCGCCATATGATCTCCTTCATATACCGG
>JAFWJP010000164.1 GCA_017514645.1 Solobacterium sp.
CAGAAACTGCTGCCGACGATCATTTCCCGCTGCCAGAGATTTGATTTTGCCAAGGTGCCGGAACCGCTGATCATGGCACATCTGCAGAAAATTGCGGCGGCGGAAGGCTTTACTCTGGAAGACAAGGCTGCGCAGCGGATCGCCTCACTGGCAGATGGTGGTATGCGTGATGCACTGAGCATGCTGGACCAGGCCGCAGCGTTTGCGGACGGCAGGATCACCGAAGCATCGGTGGATGAAATCTACGGTCTGGTCTCCGCGGAAGAACTGACGGATTTCCTCTGTGAGATCGCACAGGGAAGGATCGCGGAGGTTCTGGGACGGATCGGCCGCTGTGAAGAGCGCGGGACGGATCTGCGCAGACTGACGGATGATATGATCGCAGCGCTGAAGGATGCGGCTGTTATGGCTTATACCGGCAGAGCGGATCTGCTGAAGAAACTGAACGGAGAACAGGCACAGCAGGTAGCGGATCTGTGCGGTCCGCGTACGGCGCTGTCCATGATCGACGTCTTCATGGATGCGAACACGGCATACCGGACGGCGCATTCCGTCAAGGATGTCCTGGAAGTTGCGTGTATGCGCGCTGTGCCGGAAAGCAAAGCTGTGATCCCTGCAAAAACAACCGTAAAAACGCTTCCTGAAGCAGAACAGGTGTCCGGAAAAACGGACACTGCACAGGCGCCGGTTCCTCCCGGAAGGGAACCGGAACCCGAGGAAATGCCGACGGACCCGACGGTGGAAGAAGAGCTGGAAGAGATTGCGGAAAGGCCTGCGGAAGAGCGTGCGGAGCCGGTTGAACTGGGCGTGGATGATGTGCTGGCGCTGCTGGTGCAGTGCGACAAGAATTCCAAGGCAGACGCATCGCCAAAGCTCAGTGTCCTGACGGGCGGAATTCCGGACAACCGCTATGCAGCGTTGCTGCAGCAGAGTGAACTGCTGGCGGCCGGAGCGGACTGCCTGGTGCTTGGCTGTGAAGAAGAAGGCATTGCGGACAGGATCAACGATCCGGAGGAAAACAGGGAACTGTATTTCTGGCTGAATGAGCATGGGATCGATAAGGTACCCTTTGCGGTCATTCACCCGGTATACGATTCGGCGGTGCAGAGCTTCATCCAGAGAAGAAAAGAAGGTACTTTACCGGCCCCGAAGACCGTAGAGCGCTATATAAAAGAGGAAGCGAGTACAGAGAAGGATCCTCTGCAGATCATGCAGGATCTGTTCGGTGATACAGACATATTGGAGGTTATAGAGTCGTAGGTATGGATCTGTCAAGGTTGATGCAGCAGGCGCAGCAGATGCAGCGCAGAATGCAGGAGATTGAAGGCCAGCTGGCCGAAACGATGTACGAAGGAAACACCGGCGGTGAAGAAGGTGTCACGGTCGTGGTTTCCGGACGCAATGAAGTACAGGAAGTGCGGATCTTTGAAGATCTGATGAATCCGGATGACCGGGAAATGCTGCAGGATATGATCCTGATCGCGGTCAACGATGCACTGGGAAAGGCTGCAGCAGAGCGGGAAGAGAAGCTCGGCGGTCTGACGCAGGGAATGAAGCTGCCGGGGATGTAGGATGTATCCGGAGAGTCTGGAAAAACTGATCTCCTGTTTCCGCCGTCTGCCGGGTGTCGGTGAACGGACAGCGGAACGCTATGCGCTGATGATCTGCGATGAAGACGAAGAGGATGTAGCGGAATTCGCCCAGGCATTGATCGATGTCCGGCAGAAGCTGACATACTGCAAGGTGTGCGGCAATCTGACGGAAGGCGATACGTGCAATATCTGCGCGGATGCCGGAAGGGATCATCGGCAGATCTTTGTGGTGCAGTCCCCGAAAGACGTCATTGCGATGGAAAAGACCGGGGAATATCACGGTGTTTATCATGTCCTGAACGGGCTGATCTCTTCAACGAAGGGGATCCTGCCCGAGGATCTGAATATTGCGGAGCTTGTGGAACGCGCAAAGGATGCGGATGAGATCATCCTGGCGACAAGCGCTACGATGGACGGTGAGACGACAGCAATGTATCTGTCGAGACTGCTGCAGTCGAAATGTCCTGATGTATTGGTGACACGGATCGCTCACGGACTGCCGTCCGGGGGTATGCTGGACTATGCGGATGAGATCACTCTGACGCATGCTTTGGTCGATCGGCGTAAATTATAGCGGGGTGCTGAACAATGAATCATGATCTGGAAATCGCTCAGGCAGCGGAACTGAAAAACATCTATGAAATCGCAGAAAAAGCAGGGATCGACGCAAAATACCTGATTCCCTACGGCAATGACAAGGCAAAGCTGACACCGCAGTTGGGCATTGATCTCAAGGACAGGAAAGACGGAAAGCTGGTGCTTGTGACAGCAGTGACACCGACACCGGCAGGAGAGGGAAAGTCCACGACGACGATCGGTCTGATCGATGGTCTTTCCGTGCTGGGAAAGAATGTCATGGGCTGTCTGCGTGAGCCTTCGCAGGGACCGGTCTTCGGTCTGAAGGGCGGCGCAGCCGGCGGCGGACATGCGCAGGTCATTCCGATGGAATCGATCAACCTGCACTTTACCGGTGATATGCATGCCATTACGACGGCGGACAACCTGATTGCGGCGATTCTGGATAACTCCATCTATCAGGGCAATCCCCTGAATATCGATCCGGAGCGTGTTGTCTGGAAGCGCTGCCTGGATATGAACGACCGTACACTGCGTTCCATTACGATCGCTCAGGACAAGAAGTCCAACGGTGTTGAGCGCAAGGATCATTTTGTCATCACGGTTGCGACGGAAGTCATGGCCATCCTGTGCCTGTCCGCGGATCTGAAGGATTTCGAAGAGCGGATCAGCCGGGCGGTGGTTGCCTACACCTATG
>JAFWJP010000165.1 GCA_017514645.1 Solobacterium sp.
AAGGGTACGACTTCGAAAGGGGCGCCGTATCTGAACCTTGTACTGCAGGACAATACAGGTTCCATGGATGCGAAGTTCTGGGATGTAAAACCGGAGGATGAAAAGAATGCAGATGCCGGGAAAGTTGTGGATGCGGCAATCGAAGTGATTCTTTACAACCATGCACTGCAGCTGCGGGTGAACAGGATCACACCTGCCGACGTGGCGGAAGATGAGATGAAGGAATACATCCAGGCATCTGCCATCGATCATGACAAGATGCGGGAAGCGGTATACAGCTATGCCGAAAGCATCCGGAATGACAAGCTTCGCCGGCTGGTCCTGGCCATGCTGGCTAGGACGCAGGATAAGTTTTTCGCGTATCCTGCTGCCTCAAGGATCCATCACGGCTATATGGGCGGACTGGCAGAACATACGCTCGGTATGGCAGATACGGCTGATGCAGTATGCCGCCAGTATCCTCAGCTGAACCGGGATCTGCTGATCGCCGGTGTACTTGTTCATGATATGGGGAAAACCGCAGAACTCGGCGGGCTGATCAGCAGTGAATACTCACTGGAAGGCCGGCTCACGGGACATATTTCCATCTGTCACGGATGGCTGTGTGAAGAAGCGGATAAGCTGGGTCTTGGCAGCAGCGAGGAAACATTGTGCCTGCGTCATATGATCCTGAGTCATCACGGAAAACTGGAATACGGCTCACCGGTAGCGCCGATGCTGCAGGAAGCGGAAGTCCTGAATCTGATCGATAACCTGGATGCGCGCATGAATACGCTGAAGAAGGCGTTTGATACGCTGGAAAGCGGTCAGTGGACGACAAGATTGTTCGCGCTTGAGAACAGACAGTTCTACAAGCCGAAGATGTAGGAGGTGCCTATGGGACTCAGACTGGGAATCGTAAAGCTTCTGCACGGTATTCTGTCCTCCCGGGGGCATGGCGGTTCGTTTCCCGGCTATATCGGGCTGAAAATGGATCCGCATTTCATTGAACGTTTCCGGATGCCGGGTGAAGTCATCGTTGTTACAGGAACCAACGGAAAGACAACGACATCGAATCTGATCGCGGAATCACTGCGCGCTTCCGGACGCAGTGTTGTGAACAATCACCGCGGTGATAATCTGAACATCGGAATCGCGTCGACCCTGGCTTCCGGCAGTGATCTGAATTACAGGATCAAGGCGGACGCGGTCGTTCTGGAAGTGGATGAACTGACCGTCTACCGGCAGTTCCACGCTCTCAAACCGACCGTTCTGGTCATAACCAATTTCTTCCGTGACCAGCTGGACCGGGCAGGAGAGATTGAAACGATCATCCGGCGTATGATCGAAGTCACAGAGGATTTTGAAGGAGATCTGATTCTGAACGGAGATGACCCAAATGTCCTGCGGATCGCGGATCATGCAAAGAAAGCCAGAATTCATCTGTTTTCCCTTGGCCCGAACAGGACAAGCGACAAATACGAGGAAGCAGGGGAAGGAACCTATTGTCCTCGCTGCGGGAGACCGCTGCGCTATCTCTACCGCCAGTATTCCCATATCGGCAGGTTTGAATGCGATCACGATGGCTACGGCAGGATCGATCCGGCTGTATACATTGATGATATCGATTATGAAACCGGCACGTTCCGCTGTGAAGGAAGGAACTATCACTCCTATATCAATGCCATCTATTCCATCTACAACTGCGCTGCTGTTCTGACGGTGATGAAGGCGCTTCATATCGATCCGGGGCATGCGGACAGCGTATTCTCCGGATATCACCTGAATGAGGGACGAAACGAGATCTTCCGGCTGAAGGCTCCCTGTACCGTCAATCTGATCAAGAATCCGACGGGAACCAATGAAGTGCTGAAGGAGATCATGGCACACGAAGGCGAGAAGAACATCTGCATCATTCTGAATGACAATGATGTGGACGGTACGGATATTTCCTGGATCTGGGACTGTCATTTTGAACACCTGCAGGATTCCGCTGTCAATACGATCGTATGTTCCGGTCTGAGAGCGTATGATATGGCGCTGCGTCTGAAGTATGACGGCTTTGAGGACAGGCTCGTTGTATGGGAAGACCCGAAGGACGCTGTACACTATCTGGATGAAGCCGGCATTG
This sequence comes from Solobacterium sp., assembly GCA_017514645.1. Classification (GTDB taxonomy): domain Bacteria; phylum Bacillota_I; class Bacilli_A; order Erysipelotrichales; family Erysipelotrichaceae; genus Bulleidia. The sequence continues at coordinate 2,111 of JAFWJP010000165.1, forward strand.
ACAGTTATCTGCTGTCAACGTATTCCGCTCTGCACAGTACACGGGCGATCCTGAAGAAAACGGAGAAACGGTGATGGAACTGAAAGTATTATGGTTGTTTGACAATCTGATGGATCTTTACGGAGACCGCGGCAACATTCAGGTGCTTCGTGAACGGTGCAGAAAGAGGGGAATCGGCTGCCTGGTTGACACCTATCGTCTCGGTGATGATAAAAAGTGCAGTGACTACGATATCGTCTTTATGGGGGGCGGTGCGGATCATGAACAGAATCTTCTGTATGAAGACCTGCTGTCCCACCGGGAGGATATCCGTCAGAGCATTGAGAACGGAACGCAGTATCTGCTGATCTGCGGCGGTTACCAGCTGTTCGGTCAGTACTATCTGGATCAGGACGGTCACAGGCTTGATGGGCTGGGACTGTATGATTACTATACGGAAGCCACGACTGACCGCAATAACCGCTGTATCGGCAATATTGCCGTAGAAGTCAGCATTGACGGGGAGACCTTCAAGGCTGTCGGCTTCGAAAACCACGGAGGTCAGACCAGAAATGTACATACACCGCTGGGAAGAACGCTCTCCGGTCACGGGAATACCGTGGATTCCGGCTATGAAGGATTTGTGACAGATGAAGTGATCGGAACCTATATGCACGGTCCGCTTCTGCCGAAGAATCCGCGGATCGCCGATATCGTGATCAAACGCGCGCTGCGCAGAAAATACGGTATTACAGAACTGGAACCGCTGGA
>JAFWJP010000166.1 GCA_017514645.1 Solobacterium sp.
AAGAAGATGATCCCGGAAGAGACATCCCAGCCCTGGATCTCAACGATCCATTCTTTGTGTGTACGGATTCTGCGCGAGGATATCCAGACGATGGGCTGGCCGCGGAACTTCACGGTCATGGACGCAGATGATCAGAAAACGGTCCTGAAGGAAGCTTATAAAAAACTGGACCTGGATGCGACGCACTTCCCGTACGGTGCAATGCTGGATTATATTTCCAACAATAAATCTGCGGAGATCTCCGTGGATCATGCCTATACACTGGCGGGTTCGTTTTCCGGTGAAAAGACGAAAGCACAGGTCTATGAATACTATATCAAGCGGCAGAATGAACTGCTGGCGCTGGATTTTGATGATCTGATCCTCTGGGTGGTACGGATGTACCGGAAGTATCCGGAGGTTCTGGCCAAGTGGCAGAAGCGCTATCAGTACATCCATGTGGATGAGTTCCAGGACATTGACAAGATCCAGTACACGCTGATCCGGCAATTGACCGGTACAGAGAACCATCTGTACGTCGTCGGTGATCCGGACCAGACGATCTATACCTGGCGCGGTGCGGACGTGAATATCATCATGAACTTCACCAAGGATTATCCGTCTGCCAGGACGATCACTTTGAATGAGAATTACCGTTCTACGGGGAATATCCTGAATGGTGCAAACGCGGTCATCCGAAACAATAAGAACCGTCTGGAAAAGGATCTCTACACCAACCGGAAGGGAAGCGAACTGATCACGCATTACAGCAGTGCCGGAGAGCAGTATGAAGCGGAGTGGATCGCGGAAAAGATCCGTACACTGCATCACAACGGTCTGAACTACAGGGATATCGCCGTGCTGTACCGCTCAAATTATCTGTCGCGTTCTCTGGAAAAAGCACTCCTGGATGCCAGAATCCCGTACATCATCTACGGTGGTGTAAGGTTCTACGAGCGCCAGGAAGTCAAGGATGCGCTGTGCTATCTGCGCATGACGGTGACAGCAGATGATCTGGCATTCCAGCGGATCATCAACCGTCCGAAGCGCGGTATCGGCAACAAATCCCTGGATGCGATCGCAGAAGCTGCCTCCGAGAAGAACTGTACGATGTACGAAGCGGTCAAAAATGAAGATATCCTGGGAGGCAAGGCAGGAAAGAAACTTCAGGAGTTCACGGAACAGGTGGAGAAATGGCGGAAGATTGCGGAAGAGAAGAGCGTACCGGTATTCAAGCTGTTTGAACAGATCATGGATGAGAGCGGATACCGGGCAATGCTGGACGATCAGAATGAGACAGACCGTCTGGAAAACCTCAAGGAACTGATCGAAGACGTCAAGGAATTCTCGGAAAACAATCCGGACAGTTCCCTGGAAGAGTATCTGCAGCTGGTTTCCCTGTACGGGGACCGGGATGAAACACTCGGCAGTGACTTTGTCCAGCTGATGACCGTACATTCCGCCAAAGGCCTGGAATTCGACACGGTATCTGTCTCGGATATGAACGAAGGGATCTTCCCGAACGAGCGGGCGATGAACGAAGGCCGCAAGGGTGTGGAGGAAGAGCGCAGGCTGGCCTATGTGGCATTCACCCGTGCCCGGAACAAGCTGTTCCTGACGGAAGCGGGCGGTTACAGCTACATGCTGCAGAGAGTACGTACACGGTCACGTTTCATTGATGAGATCGACCCTTCCTGCATTGAGCATCTCGGTGCGACAAAGAGCGATTTTGAGGATGGACATGAACGGACGCTGAGCAGTGTCCTGTTCGACAGCAAGGATGATTCATTCTTCAAGCGGCTGGAAAAGGCAGAAGTACGGACGTTCAAAAAGGGTGAGCGGGTCGTACATGATAAATTCGGGGAAGGAATCGTCATCAAATGCGAGAACGGGTATGTGGATATTGCGTTCCCGTATCCGCACGGAGTGAAGAAACTGATGGCCGGTCATCCGGCACTGAAAAAGAAGAGTGATCTCTTGAACTAGGAGTTGTATGGAAGACAGAACGATAGAAACCATGCGGGAGATGATCGACCGCCTGAATGAAGCCGCAGATGCCTACTACAACGGCCGTGGTGAACTGATGACGGACTATGAATGGGATGCATTGTTCGATCGTCTGAAACAGATGGAAACAGAGACAGGAATCGTCCTGTCCGACAGTCCGACGCAGAACGTTTCATCGGATGATGTGGCCGGACAGAAGGAACCGCACGAATTCGCGGCACTGTCACTGGCCAAGACCAAGGATCCAGAAGAACTTGTGAAGTGGGCTTCCGGGAAACCGATCTGGGTGTCCTGGAAACTGGACGGTCTGACACTGGTCGTAACATATGACCGTGGAAAACTGAGCAAAGTGGTTACCCGCGGTGATGGACACATCGGAACGAATATTACGCATCTGTCCGGTGCCATCAGCGGGATCCTGCCGAAGATTCCTTACCAGGGTCATGCGGTCATCCGCGGGGAAGCTGTGATCTCCTACGCGGATTTTGAACAGTTCCGGATGGAATCCGATGAAGATTATGCTAACCCGCGCAACCTGGCCTCCGGCTCCCTGACCCTGA
>JAFWJP010000018.1 GCA_017514645.1 Solobacterium sp.
CCGAAGATCCAGGACCGTTTCCGCAGCCGTCTGCTCGTCAGAGGACGGAAACTGGATGAGATCAGGGACACTGTCAGAGAGGTGCTGGACAGCGAAGACGGCAGAAAACGGATGATCAAGGTCAATGTAGAGCCATTGACGCTGGAGTAATATGAACGCAAGAGAATACGCATTGAACATTCTGTATCAGGTAATCACGGACCACGGATATGCATCACTGCTGATGAGGAAACTACCGGATGATATGCCGAAGCAGGAAAAAGCCATGGGTTCGGAACTCGTATACGGAACTCTGAGAAACCGGTCTCTTCTGGAGCATCAATGGGAAGGTTTTGCCGGACAGAAAACCAATACAAGAACAGCCGTTCTTCTGGATATGAGTGTTTATCAGATGTTTCTGATGGACAGGATTCCGGCTTATGCAGCAATCAATGAAGCAGTAGCGCTTGCCGGAAAGAAGGATGGAAGCTTTGTGAATGCGGTGCTTCACAGAGTTCTTGACCAGGGAATCAAGTACTGCGAGGATCCGGATCCGCTCGTCCGTGCTTCGGTCAATCTGAGTCATCCCCTCTGGGTACTGAAGCTCTGGAAGGCTCATTACGGAGAAGAAACCGCGCTCAGGCTTGCAGAATACGATCAGACGAAGTCAAAGGTATACGGCCGTCTGAATACGCTGAAATGCCGGAAGGAGGATCTTGATCCTCAGCGATATCACTTTGTCAACGATGTATCCTTTCTGTATGACGGCGTGATCACGGATACAGATGAATTCCGCAGCGGCAGCGTACTGATCCAGGACCGCTCTTCAGCGATGATTCCGCAGTGGCTTCAGGCTGAGGCAGGCATGGATGTTCTGGATGTCTGTGCTGCACCGGGCACGAAAACACAGCAGATCGCCATGTACATGGAGAACCAGGGACAGATTACTGCCTGCGATCTCTATGAGCACAGGCTTGCCCTGGTTGAACGGCTCATGAAACTGACGGGCACAAAGATCGTACAGACGGCTGTACGTGATGGAACGGATGCCGACAGCCGACCGGCACTGAACCGTTTTGACAGGATCCTCATCGACGCACCGTGTTCCGGTCTCGGAGATCTGCGGCACAAGCCGGAGATCCGCTGGCATCTGAAGCCGGAGGACATTGATGCTTTGTGCGGTACACAGAGTGCATTGCTGGAAACCAACTACCCGTGTTTGAAACCGGGAGGGAAACTGGTGTACAGTACATGTACATTGAACAGAAAAGAAAACGAAGGACTGATCAAGCGTTTCCTCGCAGCACATCCTGATGCAGTGCTGGAAGAGGAACATACCTATCTGCCGTTTGAGGAAGACAGCGACGGGTTTTATGTCTGCAGGATCACCAGGAAAGGAGTATGTTAGAATACCCATATGGAAACCATTTACAGTTATACACTTCAGGGACTGGAGAACGTCCTTGCAGAATACGGACAGAAACCGTACCGGGCAAAACAGATCTTTTCCTGGCTCTACCGGAAACATGTACTTTCCTTTGCAGAAATGACGGATCTTCCTGCTGCGCTGATCGACCAGCTGAGCGAACGCTTTACGATCATGCCGCTCAGGATGATCGAAAAACAGGTCGCAAAGGACGGTACAGCGAAATATTTGTTTGAACTGCAGGACGGTTCTTCTGTAGAAACCGTTCTGATGCATTTCAATTTCGGAGAAAGTGTATGCGTCACCACGCAGATCGGCTGCAGCATGGGATGCCGTTTCTGCGCCAGCGGACTGCTGAAGAAGCAGCGTGATCTTTCGGCTGGGGAGATCGTTGCTCAGATCATGTATATCCAGCGTGAACTCGATGAGCAGGATACCCGTGTCAACAATGTTGTTGTGATGGGTACCGGAGAACCGTTTGACAATTACGACAACGTTCTTGATTTCTGCAGCATCATCAACAGCGATCATGGTCTCGCGGTCGGCGCAAGGCATATTACGATCTCCACCTGCGGACTTGTACCGGGGATCGACCGGTTTGCCGAAGGGCATTATCAGTACAATCTGGCCATATCCCTGCATGCACCGAACAATGAGCTGCGCTCTTCCTTGATGCCTGTCAACAAAGCATATCCGATTGAAGAACTGATGTCAGCGCTGAAGCGTTACAGTACCGATAACCATCGCAAGATTACGTTTGAGTACATTCTGATCAAAGGCGTGAACGACAGCGACAGAGACGCTGTGGAACTGGCAGAACTGATCCGGGGAATGAATGCCTATGTCAATCTGATTCCCTACAACGAAGTAGAGGAAAACCCATTCCGCACCAGTGATGAAAAGACTTCCCTGCATTTCTATGATGTACTGATGAAGCACGGGGTCAAGGCTACACTGCGCAGCAAGCACGGGGATGATATCGATGCGGCGTGCGGACAGCTGCGGGCAAGGCATGAAAGGAACCGGAACGGCGGATGAAGTATTACGGAATCACGGACAAAGGCATTAAACGCGCAAACAACCAGGACAACTATGTCATCGCGACAAATCTGAGCGGTGAGGTTTTTGCGATCGTCTGTGATGGGATCGGCGGAGCGAAGGGCGGAGATATTGCCAGCGGCATTGCAGTAACGGAACTCTCTGTTGCGTTCTCCCAGACATATGCGTTTACGGAGTACCGGAATATGAAGGCCTGGATCAATCACCGGATCGGTGAAGTCAACCGGAAGATCAAGGAAACCGGCAGGGAAAACGAAGAACTTGCCGGTATGGGAACAACGCTGACAGGTGCACTGATCACCCACGCAGGGACCTTTGTCATCAATATCGGTGACAGCCGGACGTATTCCTATACGAACAGCGGACATTTGCACCAGCTGACAAGAGACCATACACTGATCAATGATATGCTGCTTCACGGGGAGATCACGGTTTCCCAGGCAGAGAACAGCACCAACAAAAACGTGCTCTCGAACGCCCTCGGTGTATGGGATACGGTACGGTGCGATATCGAACTGCACACTGAGCCGTTTGACGGACTGCTGCTGTGTTCTGACGGACTGCACGGATATGTTGATCACGAAGTGATGGAACAGATCGTGACCGATCATCAGAACGATCCTTCCCTGAGGACGCGGCGTCTGCTGCAGGAAGCGCTGAAGGCCGGAGGATTTGACAATATTACGATCGTGATCGTTGATCTGGAAAGGGAGAATGCATGAGCAGGAATTTAATCGGCGGAAGATATGAAGTATACAAGCATATCGGACAGGGTGGTATGGCCGATGTGTTTCTGGCGGTCGACACCATTCTGAACCGTCAGGTCGCAGTAAAGATCATGCGCGGTGATCTTTCCACGGATACGGTATCCATCATCCGTTTTGAACGGGAGGCACAGGCGGCTACAGCGCTTTCACATCCGAATATCGTAGAAATCTACGATATGGGTGATTATAAAGGGCATCAGTACATCGTCATGGAATATGTACCGGGACGTACGCTGAAGCAGGTGATCCAGGACAGGGGTGCGCTGCAGCCGAAGGAAGCTGTCGATATCATGAAACAGCTGACTTCTGCGGTGGGGGAAGCACATCACCGCGGGATCATACACCGGGATCTGAAACCGCAGAATATCATTCTGAAAGATGACGGATCTGTCAAGATCCTGGATTTCGGCATTGCGCTGGCAAAGGGAAATGCCCAGATCACGTAGGCCAACAACGTTATGGGTTCTGTTCATTACCTTGCGCCGGAACTGGCCAAGGGTGAACCGGCAAGCGCTCAGAGCGATATCTATGCGCTTGGCATCGTTTTCTATGAAATGCTGACAGGGGATGTTCCGTTCAAGGCTGATACGGCTGTACAGGTTGCTTTGATGCAGATGCGCAATGAAATGCCTTCAGTGCGCAGTATGAATCCTGCCATACCGCAGTCTGTCGAAAACATTATCAGCAAAGCAACGGCCAAAGATCCGCTGCTGCGGTACAACAAGTGCTATGAGATGTTCAACGACCTGCGTACCTGCCTGCGGGCAGACAGGGCGAATGAAGAAAAACTGATCCTTTCACCGCGTCCGGATGAATCCCAGCGGGGATTTGATACCCAGACTGTGTCCGGAAACGCTACAAACGGCAGTGAGAAGCGTCAGCCGGCAGTAGAGAAAAAGCGTTCACGGATCCATATGGACAGGATCCTGCTCGGTGTACTGCTTGCGGCTTTGCTGGTCGGAGGATCCTTCTTTGTTTTACGAAGCATCGACCTGTTCCGTCCCGAGAGCCGTGTCGCTGAAGTGCCTGATCTGCGCGGCAGAACGCTGCAGGAAGCCAGGGATCTCTGTACAGAGAGTTCACTTGTACTGGATACATCGACGGTTCAGTACATTCTGACGGATCATACGGAGAAGGGACAGATCATTTCGGTATCACCGGAACCGGGAACAGAGGTTGAAAAGGGCAGCAGGGTCAATGTAGTTGTATCATCGGGTATCGGAGTTACCATCCGCAGCTATGTGGGCTGGAGTATCGCGGATGCCCGCAGCGATCTGTCACAGTATTCGCTGCTTGAGATCGAAGCCGTTCATGAAGACAGCGAGGAAGCAGAAGCCGGTACGATCATCCGTCAGGAACTGCTTCAGCCTGGAGACCGGTTCAATATTGCCAGCAAGGCCAAGATCCGTCTTGTCTATGCCAGCTATCCGACGATCGTGATTCCGGCAAATCTCATCGGCA
>JAFWJP010000167.1 GCA_017514645.1 Solobacterium sp.
CCGGCAGAGATCACGACCGGATGCGGCGGTGTAACAAGGAACATCATGGATGATCTTTCAAGGCTCGATGTCCCGGTGCGTTTTCTGACAGCTTTCGGTGATGACAGCTACGGTGATCTGCTGCGCAGGAACTGCGAAGAATGCGGCATTGACATCTCAGCCGCAAGGATCGTACCGGGTGCGTCCACCGGTGTCTTCATGCAGGTGCAGGATGAGCACAATGATATGCTCATTGCGATGTGCGACATGCGCATCATGGAACAGATCGATCCGGTCTATCTTCAGGAACATGAAGATATTCTGGAGGGAGCGGAACTGATCGTCATGGATCCCTCACTGACCGAAGAGAGTCTGGAGTATCTGGTATCGAGGTACGGGGAAAAGATCTTCGTGGATCCGGTATCGGATCTCTACGCAGCCAAGATCCGTCCGTATGCCGGCAGGATCTTCGCGATGAAGCCGAACCGGACGGAACTGTCCGTACTGAGCGGGATTACGGTCAAGGACGAGGCGTCCCTGATCGAAGCGGGAAAGCATCTGCTCAGTGAAGGACTGCATCAGCTGTATGTATCTCTGGGCAGGGACGGGTGTTTCTACATGGATCATGAGCGGTACCTGAAGCACAGCCTTCATGCGGAGGATTCCATGGTCAACGCCTCCGGTGCCGGTGACAGCTTCTTTGCCGGAATTCTCTGCGGCCGCATGAACGGATCTTCTCTGGAAGACACGCTGGACCTGGCTCTGGCAGCCGGTATCCTTGCTGTGCGTTCTCCTGCCGCTGTCAGTGAAGATCTTTCCGTTGCCCGTCTGAAACAGATCATAGAGGAGGTTCGTCATGAACGTTGAATACTATCTGGACATCCGTCCGGAGATTGCAGATGCCCTGCGGGAGAACAGACCGGTCGTAGCCCTGGAGAGCACGATCCTTTCCCACGGCATGCCGTATCCGGAGAATATCGAGTTTGCACATAAAGCTGAAAAGATTCTGCGGGAAGAGGGTGTCATCCCGGCCACGACAGCCATCATCGGCGGAAAGCTCAAGGTCGGTCTTTCACCGGAAGAGCTCGATCTCATGTGCAACCCTGTGGATATCGGCAAGGTATCCCGCAGGGATGTAGCGGTCTATCTGGCGGCAGGGAAGACCGGTGCGACAACGGTGGCGACAACGATGATGATAGCCGCAATGGCCGGTATCCGCGTCTTTGCGACAGGCGGAATCGGCGGTGTACACCGCGGCGGTGAAAACACCATGGATATTTCGGCAGATCTTCAGGAACTCGCCTCCACACCCGTCGCTGTGGTCTGTGCCGGTGCCAAAATGATCCTCGATCTCGGCCTGACACTGGAGTATCTGGAAACGATGGGTGTGCCCGTGCTCGGTTTCCGCACGGATGAATTCCCGGCATTCTACTGCCGCAGAAGCGGATTCAAGCTCGATTACCGGGCGGAAAGCGAAGAAGAGATCGCCCGGATCATGAAAGTGAAATGGGATCTGGGACTCAAGGGCGGTCTCGTTATCGGCAATCCGATTCCGGAAGAGTATGAACTGGATTATGACCGGATGAATGCCGTGATCACAGACGCTTTGAAGAAAGCGGATGAGCAGGGGATCCGCGGCAAGTACATTACTCCGTTCGTACTTGCGGAACTGCGTGAGATGACGGACGGTGTATCGTTCGCGTCCAATCTGGAACTGGCCTACAACAACATCCGCGTTGCCGGCCGGATCGCTGCAGCATACAACGAATTAATGAAAAATGTTTCATAAAAATGATTGATGTTTGCATCAATGAAACGAATTTGATGTAATTCCCTGTTATTCTTGTGCAGAGTGTGCGTAGAATACAGGTATGGATTATCTGAACGGAACAAAACTGTACACAGTAACTTCACTCGTTTTCAGCGGTGAAGTTTCTTTGGTTTCGTCCCGCACCTCTACCACCTCTACCTCAACCCCGAAAGGGGTTTAATGTAAAAGCCGGCAAGAAGCCGTCGGCGTAATGCGCCGTGTTCAAAACAGAATCATTCAATAGAAAAATACAAGTTGTTTTCATTTGAAAAAGGGGGATATATGAAAAAGTTTTTTGAAGACTGGAAGATCCATGCACTGGCGTTCATTCTGACGCTCGTTGCGGAATTGATCGGTACCAAGCGCTTCGATCTGGGATTCACAGCATTCTCGCTGTTCCCGATGCTGTATGTGCTGATCTTCGGTGGAATTCTCGGCGGAGCCAAGGTTCTGCCGCGGAAGATGATGGAGGAAGCTTCTCCTTACATCGGTATCAGCGTACTGCTGCTGACAGCGAAAGTCGGTTCGACCATCGGTCCGAACCTCGCCAATGTTATCAAAGCCGGTCCGGCACTCCTGCTGCAGGAGTTCGGAAACCTCGGTACGGCAGTTCTGGCACTTCCGATTGCGGTCTATGTATTCCATATGGGACGTGCCTGCATCGGTTCGAGTTTCTCGATTTCCCGTGAAGGTTCCCTGGCAGTCGTTGCGTCCAAGTACGGACTTGACTCTGAAGAGGGTATGGGTGTCATGGGTTCCTACATTACAGGAACAGTCCTCGGTACATTGTTCTACGGTATCATGGTTTCGATCCTGGCTCCGACAGGCATCTTCCATCCGTATGCGCTGGCGATGGCCTGTGGTACCGGCTCTGCATCCATGATGTCGGCCAGCCTTGGTGCGGTCATTGACGCTTATCCGGCAATGGCGGAGGAACTGACCGCCTACGCCGCAACCAGCAACATGCTGTCATCCGTTGACGGTCTGTACATGAGCCTGTTCATCGCCGTACCGATGTGTGAGTGGATGTACAAGAAGTTCACAGCCAACAACAAGCATTACAATGACGGCAAACCGATTGACAAGAAAGCAAAGAAGGAGGCCGAATAACATGAAAAAGACAGATTGGGCAGTATATCTGAAAGTATTGTGCTTCTCCGCCGTCTTTGCCTCAATCGGCAACTGGATCAGCACGATCAAGGCCGGTGCGCCTGTTACACCGCTGGAAGCGGTACCGGGCATGGTCCTTCTGCTGGTGATCACGATCGTCGGTCAGCTGATCTGGGAAATGATCAACAAGGTATGGTCGAAGAACCTGCCGGCAATTGCCTATATTTCCCTGATTGCCATTATCGTTACGATTCCGGGCTTCCCGGGTGCAGAGTTCACTGCGGCTTCCATCAACAAGATCGGTCTGCTGCCGCTGTGTACACCGATCCTGGCCTATGCAGGTATTTCCCTGGGCAAGGACCTGGATACCTTCAAGAAACAGGGACCGGCAATCGTGGCTGTATCGCTGTTCGCTTTCCTGGGAACCTATATCGGTTCGGCCATCATTGCTCAGCTGATCCTGAAACTGACGGGTGTTATCTGAGCCGGACATTTCATCAAAAAAAGAGTACAGGGAAACCTGTACTTTTTTCTTCGCTGCAAAACGTATAATAGATAGCATACGGAGAACGACAGTTATGACACAGAAACCAGCAAAGATCGAGATCAGAGGTGCCCGTGTACACAATCTGAAGAATATTGACGTAGATGTACCTCTAGATGGTATTACAGCGATTGCCGGCGTATCCGGCTCAGGAAAATCTTCCCTGGCACTCGGTGTACTGTACGCCGAAGGCTCCAGGAGATACCTGGAATCCCTGTCAACCTACACCAGACGCCGGATGACGCAGGCAGCACGGGCGGACGTGGATGAAGTGCGCTATGTTCCGGCAGCGCTGGCACTTCACCAGCGTCCGGGGGTACCGGGGATCCGGTCAACATTCGGTACCGGGACGGAACTGCTCAACAGTCTGCGTCTGATGTATTCCCGGCTGGCATCGCACCGCTGTCCGAACGGTCATTACGTCAGGCCGAGCATAGCGGTTGCGGCAGGACAGGAACTGGTCTGCCCGGAGTGCGGTGCACACTTCTATGCGCCGGGTGCGGAGGAACTGGCCTTCAATTCCCAGGGCGCATGCCGGTGCTGCGGCGGTACCGGTACGGTACGGACGGTGAACCGGGCGTCATTGGTTCCGGATGAATCATTGACGATCGATGATGGTGCGGTTGCGCCTTGGAACTCCTTGATGTGGTCATTGATGACCGATGTCTGCCGGGCCATGGGCGTGCGGACGGATATCCCGTTCCGTGAACTGAGTGAAGAAGAAAAAGAAATCGTCTATGACGGTCCGATGGTCAAAAAACATATCTTCTACCGTCCCAAGAACAGTACCAGTGTCAGTGCCGGTGAGATGGATTTCACCTATTACAGTGCGACTGCGACTGTAGTGAATGCGCTGAACAAGGTCAAGGATGAAAAGGGAATGAAACGGGTGGAGAAGTTCCTCAAGGAAGAGATCTGTCCGGAATGCGGGGGAACCCGTCTTTCAGAAGCCGCAAGGGCACCGAAGCTGATGGGAATCTCCCTGGATGAAGCCTGCCGGATGAGCCTGAAGGACTCGATCGACTGGGTGAAGAAGGTACCTGGTTCCGTACCGCCGGAAATGCATGATATGGCAGAGAGGATCTGCGAAGCGTATCTGGATACGGCACAGAGGCTGATGGATCTGGGCCTGGGCTATCTCAGCCTGGACCGGGCATCTTCAACGCTGTCCACGGGTGAACGGCAGAGAATGCAGCTGGCAAGGGCGGTGAGAAACAGAACGACCGGTGTGCTGTATGTAC
>JAFWJP010000168.1 GCA_017514645.1 Solobacterium sp.
ATCTGCTTTTCCAGCTTCTCCGGCGCATACTGATCATCTGCGTCCAGAAACGCCAGAAGTTCATTGTCCGCTGCCTGTACAGCTGTATTCCGCGCTGCAGAAATACCTCGGTGCGGACAATGAATATACCTTACCTGCGGATAGTTTCTGCATACAGAAGCTGTATTGTCCTCCGATCCATCATCTACAACCATGATGTCAAAATCACGGTATGTCTGGCGCAGAACGCTCTCGATTGCCTCGGCAAGAAATCTCCCGTAATTCCAGCATGTGATCATCACTGAAATCTTCATTTCTTCTCTTCCTTCCGCAGGTTCAGCAAAGCCTTTGCGTATAACGGGCGCATCATTTCCAGACTGATATTGTCATGTGTCAGTGTGATGTTCCGGTTATGGATCCTTCTCTCGTAGAGAAAGTCATCCAGTTTGTACATCGCATCAGGTCTGCGCAGGTCGACCCGGATCATCCACTCCGTGTCTTCGGAATACACAAGAGACGGATCAAACAGACCGTAACTGTCAAACAGTTCCCTCCGGATCAACGCTGTCACCATAAGCCTGCCGACTTCCCTGCCCAGCAGTTCTTTCTGTTCCTTGCTCAGTGACTTTTCCGGAAGATCAGTAAAATTGCGGTACCGGGTCAGAACCATCGCTTTTTCCGGATGAAGCTGCAGATACCGGAGCTGTAATTCCAGTTTATCCTTTTTCCATCGGTCATCTGCGTCAACAAACGCAATCAGTTCACCACCGGCCAGAGAGATTCCGGTATTTCTCGCTGCCGCAATACCACTGTGAGGTATCTTTACCAGCCGCACCATCGGAAACCGTTTCAGAGTATCAGCTGTCCCGTCTTCCGATCCATCATCCACGACAATGATCTCCAGATCCTGATAGTTCTGCGCAAGAATGCTCTCAACTGCTTCACCGATGTAGTCAGCCGCATTGTATGCAGGAATAATGACGGATACTCCGGGCATCAATTGTCTTCCTTCATGATCGGCCAGCCCATATCCACATCTACATCATGGATCGGATCCGCCATCAGAATATCCTTGACTTCCGAATGTTCATCCACAAACAGTTCAAAACCGTCCATCAGTGCATTCCCGGGCAGCGGGTCGGCATTCGTATTCCCTGCTTCCGGCGTTTCCAGGATGATTTCTGCATCGATCAGCCGGCTGATATACGCCTTCAGCTGCACTGCCATGCCTTCAGGACACCCATCACAAGCCTGAACCGCCTTCAGAACGCATTCGAAGGAATCACCTTTGACCAGCCTGTCCAGCACTTCAGACCCAAGACTGCTGAACGCATAGTAGACACCTGTTGTAAAATTGATGACCACAGCCTGCCCTTCCGCAATATCGTAGAATACTTTTTCTTCATTCAATCTGTACATCTCTATCTCCTTCTTTCAACAGGTTTTCCAGCTTCTCTGCATTCCTGTATGTATCTTTACCCAGAATCAGCGCATAGGACGGGAGTGATTTCAGCTTGGCTGTTTCTGTTCTGAACTGTCCCAGATAATCCCTGCTGACATTCATCACTTTCATTGTAGACACAAGCGCATGACTGATATATTCCAGCGGCATGTCTGCCTGTATTTCCGGTTCTTCGCGATTGCCTCTTCTCAACGCGATCAGCATCCTGACAGGTATTTTCCTGACAAACTGGCTTTCCGATCCCGTCAGATCCAGATGCGCTTTATGATCCGAGCCAGCATCCAGATTAAACGTGTGTCCTTTTCCCAGAGGCAGACCCGGCTTATTCTTCTCCGGATGAATGGTGGATTCCACCGGAAACATGGTTCCGTTGCTCAGCCACACAGTATCATCCGACAGATAACCGTTTCCGCGCTGCATCCAGGATACAGCAAGTGTACTCTTGCCGATGCCCGGATAGCCGGCAATCAGGATCCCTTTGTCTCCGTACGCCAGACCGCAGCTGTGCAGCAGCACCGTACCATGTTCAGCAAGAATACTCAGGAGATGGTGTGCCAGCATGGAACTTTTGTCCATCATCCTGTGCAGCGATTCCTCCGGAACAAGGATGCAGAATCCACCGTCCGAATCATTCTTCCAAAGAGAAGTATGCAGGTCATCCACACACTCATTGGTGTTTACCGCCTTGTACGGGATACCCTGCGGAAGCTTGTTGATTGCGATACAGACCCGGATATCCGCCGAGGACTCATCCGCTGACAGTAAACGGGTCTTCCATTGGTAATACCGGAACAGATCATCCCTGTCTGTCTCCAGGGCAATGACATGATCTGCAGCACGGAAACAGACTGCCTTCCGTTTCATAGCAGTCTATCCTGAACAAACCGTTTCAGTTTTTCCGCATTGGCCCGGACATCCGTACTCAGCCGGATTTCATATACCGGAAGATGCTTGAGCATTCCGACCATTCCGGCAACTGTTTCCGGTGTATCGTTTCCCCTGTATTCAGCAACGCTCGACCTGACGATCCGTACAATTGCGGATCCTTTGTCAGCCGGACAGATCACAGGTGCTTCTTCGTGTGACAGAACCGGTACAATGATTGCCTGTACTGCAAGCCGGCCCGGCAGCTTTATCCCTGAAATATCCAGAAAGATCTTTTCTTCCCACGGAACAAGTGTATCCATGACCGGAAGATGAGGGTCAAGCCTCTCAAAGGAATCCGGATTCAGCCCAAGGATCCGGTAGATCGGCATAGCATACAGGACACCGTCCTCCCGCACTGCCGCAAACTGATCATCCGTAACAAGATCCATTCCCTGCAGCATACATCCGACAGCTAAAGTAGACTTGCCCGCATGATTCCTGCCGGCAATGATGACACCCTTTCCGCCGGTGCCTACGACCGCACCGTGATAGATGTACATCCCGTTCTCTCTGGCCCATACATCAAACAGCGGGAGAAGATCGTGTGAGTTGCCGAACAGCGGCGCTCTTTCATTTTCACTGCGGCAGACATAGTATCTATTACCGTGACGGTCAATTCCTTTCATGTGATATCCGGGCAGGATATTCAGTTCCCCCGATTCATCACGCACCCTGTAGATATCATTTCCGGTTGACGCTGAAGAAGGCAGATAGTTCTTCGTATCATCCTTCCAATAGCTGAGATGTGCCTCAGGTTCACCCTTGGTATCATCAATCATACCGGTAAAGGAAAAACGAGAACGTTCCATGTCCTCCAAAGACGCGTAATGTACTCTCAGACGCCGTCCGCAGATCTGCAGATCAAGGTGAAGATCGCCGCCCGCAAGTTTCATGATCCTTCTGTCCACTGCGTCAAAATACTGGCTGAGGGAAGCCTTCTGTTCTTCTCTGTCCTTCATGCTGCTCTATCCTTTCAAACGCAGTCTCGGCAGATATCTCCTGAAGGCATCTGCTGCATTCCTGCATCCTGTCTGATGACAGAAGAAATCAATAAATGACATCTTCCCGTACTGTTCCCTGAACTCCGGTCCCATGAACCTGTATTCGGTCAGCCAGCGCTTCGTCGAGAGATACAGGCGCTTCGGAGGAAGCTTGCCACCCTGGTCAAAACCGGCTACGGCGATATAGCACTTCCGGTATTCCATTCCTGCGGACAGCCACTCCCAATAGGCTTCATTCACCGGAAAACAGGACTCCACCGTTTCCCTTGATACAACTTCGGGAAACCAGTAGGAGAACATCCGCAGAGCGAGCAGAATATATTTTCTGTCACAGAACCTGGATACCTGTTCCTGAAGCTTTGCAGGATCCAGCAGTTCCGGATAAGACTGAAGCAGGCAAAGACAATCAAAGAACCATTTTGTTCTGCGCCCGGCATACTCATTATGAAAGTAATTCCGGATCTGATTGTCCATCAGGTGTACAAACATGTCCTCCGCACAAGGCACCAAGGCTTCTACACCGCGAAACCGTACAGGAACTGCCCGTTCCCTGACCAGGTCATCTGCTGTTTCCGCGTTCTTGAACATCCGGCTGTGCAGATCCAGACAAGCTGTTCTCCCGTAAACCTGTGTGCGGAATCCGACAGCCCATGCTGCAGTATTACCCTTCACACAGCCCAGAGACTCCAGCAGTGCGTACGCCTCATCAAAACGGTCAGCCGGTACCGCAACATCATAATCACTCATGACCCGCGGAGAACTCTGCATATAATGCATATACATTGCACCGCCCTTGATCATCATCGGCGTGATTCCGGCTGACTCCAGTTCTTTCAGGATCCCGCTCAGCCAGGTGAACTTCATTGCATTGTCCACCTGATGATACCGGTGGATTCCCTTCAGCCGCGGTATGATCTCCTCCGGATATCCTTTCCACGCACAGTGATATCCCAGAATTGCCAGAAGCAGCAGAAAAGTGATATCCTCTTCATCCGGATCAATCCCTTCCAGAACCGCACGGATCTCCTCTTCATTCTGATCATCGACAAAAAGAAAACGGAGTACTTTCTGTTCCCTTTCATTCAATGATTCACGGATTATCTGTTCTTCAATGTTCTGTATTGATGCTGATGTGCTGTATCTCATAGTTTACTGTTGTACTGTATCTTATATAGTTTATTATAATACATTGATCAGCTGTTATTATCACTTTTTCCGATGATGATCTTCTGTTTTTCAGATGATAAAACCCGGATTCCGAAAGTCCGGGTTCTTTTCTGATCTGAATCTTCTATTTTCCGAACAGTTCTGCCGTCCTGATCATCCGGTCGGCAATCTCTACACCGAACGGACACCGGCTCTCACAGCTGCGGCAGCCGATGCACGCGGACGCTGTGACTTCCAGACCTTCATAGTGCGACTGTACGCTTTCCGGTACTGACGGCTGCTGGACCGCCAGATCGTAGAACTTATTGACCATGGCAATGTCGATGTTCATCGGGCATGGTTTGCAGTGACCGCAGTAGGTGCACTGACCGCTGTACGAATGAAGCGGTGCTGAAGCGATGATGGACGCATAGTCCTTCTCTTCATCATCCGCGGTCTCATAAGCGACAGCCGCATCTACCTGCTCCTTTGTATCATATCCGCAAAGCACGGAGCAGACTGCCGGTCTTGTCAATGCGTAGTGAATGCACTGCACCGGTGTGAATGCTGCACCGAACGGTGATGTCTTTGCGTCAAACAGTCTTCCCCCGAAGAATCCCTTCATGACGGTAATGCCGACCTCATGCTCTTCGCACAGCCGGTACAGTTCCGCTCTTTCCGGATCAATGCCGGAAAGGCCTGTGTCATATTCCCCGAACATCGTTTCCAGTTCCTCTGTTGCCGGATGCATATCAAATGCCGGATTGATGCTGAAAAGGATCATTTCAATGAATCCTGTTTCGACGGCCATCCTGGCGATCCTTGGGTTGTGCGTCGACAGGCCGATGTGTCTGATCACACCTTTCTCATGCAGTTCATGGACATATTTGATGTAATCCGTATTCATCGCGGTATTCCAGTCTTCCATGGAATCGATGTAATGGATCATGCCGAGATCGATATAGTCTGTCTGCAGGCGGTTCAGAAGGTCCTCAAATGCCGGTACGACATATTTCATGTCTCTGGTCCGGACATACTGACCATCCTGCCATGTGGAACCGATATGCCCCTGTACGATCCAGTGTTCCCGGTTTCCTTTCATTGCCTTGCCGATGATATCCCTTGATTTCGGGTCGGCCATCCAGCAGTCGATGATATTGATTCCCTTCTCTGCCGCGTAGCGTACAACACCGGCGGATTCCTCTTCGTCATGCCGCAGCAGCCACTCACCGCCGAAACCGACTTCACTGACCATCAGACCGGTCCTGCCAAGTTTCCTGTACTCCATACTTTACCTCCGAATCTCTAATATCATCATATACAATAATCAGCTGTCTGTGTGATTTCATACTGCCAAGATGCCATAGATTTGAATATATTGCTGCATCAAGAGCATCGTCAGCAGCGTTTCAGCTTCTTCCGCAGCCGTATCCTGCAATTATGTTATTATTGAAATATATCAAACAATGTTTCAAGGAGATCCTATGAAGCAACTATCTGCCAGTCTCCTCGCGGAGACCCTTCTCTCAAAACGGAAGAAAAAGAATATCAGTCAGCCGGAACTGTCCGCTCTGACCGGCATCAATCTCAGTCTGATTTCAGAACTGGAGGCCGGAAAATTCATCCCTTCCATCAATCAGCTGCAATCCCTCAGTGATGTACTCGGATTTGATCCGGCAGGACTGTTCATCGACATGGCTGATACGGTCATCCCTGTTGAACACACCTATCGGATCGCCGTTGCCGGTACCGGTTACGTTGGATTGTCTTTGGCTGTTCTGCTTTCTCAGCACAATCCCGTGACAGCCGTGGATATTCTTCCTGATAAAGTGGACCGGATCAATCACTTTGATTCCCCGATTCATGATTCTTATATCGAACGGTATTTTGAAGAAGCACGGAAAGGAAAGCGTACGCTTCACCTTACCGCAACGCTGGACGGGCGGTCTGCTTACGCTTCCGCCGATTATATCATCATTGCGGCACCGACCAACTATGATCCGCAGCAGAACTACTTTGACTGTTCCGCTGTTGAAACCATTCTGGATCTGATCAAGGAAGCGAATGCCGACAGAGACGAAAAGCCTGTTATCGTCATCAAATCCACTGTTCCTGTCGGCTATACAGCCTCTGTCAGGGAGAAGATGCGGACGTATCAGGTCCTTTTCAGCCCTGAGTTCCTCCGGGAATCCAAAGCCCTGTATGACAATCTCTATCCCTCCCGGATCGTTGTCGGATGTGACAGCGGATCAGAACAATCCGCCAGGATCTTTGCCGGTCTTCTGCAGCAGGGAGCGCTCAGGGAATCCGTTCCGACACTGTTCATGGGAACGACAGAAGCAGAAGCGACCAAACTTTTTGTCAATACCTACCTGGCACTCAGGGTCTCCTATTTCAATGAACTGGATACCTATGCGGAGATCAAGGGTCTGAATACCTCCGATATCATCAAAGGAGTCTGTACAGATCCCCGTGTCGGCGATTTCTACAACAATCCTTCCTTCGGATACGGCGGATACTGTCTCCCGAAGGATACCAAACAGCTTTTGGCAAATTACCAGGATGTACCGGAAAACCTGATCGGTGCAATTGTCGAAAGCAACCGGACGCGGAAGGATTTCATCGCTGGCCGTGTGCTGGAGATCGCCGGCGCTTACGGGAACAGTGAAACCTACTCCGCGGACAAGGAACAAACGCAGAAAGATATCGTTGTCGGCGTCTACCGGCTGACCATGAAGGCTGATTCCGACAACTTCCGCCAGTCTTCGGTTCAGGGCATCATGAAGAGAATCAAGGCCAAAGGTGCAGCAGTCATCATCTATGAACCATCTCTTGAGAACGGCTCCACCTTCTTCGGAAGCAAAGTTATCAATGACCTGGAAACATTCAAGCGCATGAGCAAATGCATCATTGCCAACCGCTACGATCCTGTTCTGGATGATGTCAGGGACAAGGTCTATACGCGGGATCTGTTCCGGAGGGACTGAGGATGAAGAAGACGCCTGTCAATCTGAATCATAAAACCGTACTGGTGACCGGATCCCCCGGATTCATCGGTGCAAACCTGGTACTTCGCCTGCTGCAGGAAATGAACGGCGGCATGATCATCAGCCTGGACAACATGAATGATTACTATGATCCCGGGCTGAAGGAATACCGTCTGAGACTGATCGAAGAAGCCGCGGAAACCGTTCCTGTCTGTCACAGGTTCATCAAGGGAAACATTGCGGATAAAGCATTGATGGACCGGATCTTCCGGGAATATCATCCTGATATTGTTGTTCATCTGGCTGCCCAGGCCGGTGTCCGGTACTCGATCGATCATCCGGATTCTTATATTGAATCCAACATCATCGGTTTCTACAACATCCTGGAAGCCTGCAGATCCTGGCCGGTGGAACACCTCGTCTATGCCAGTTCATCTTCTGTCTACGGCGGAAACCGCAAGATACCGTTCAGTACGGAAGATATGACGGACGCACCGGTTTCCCTGTACGCCGCAACCAAGAAAAGCGATGAACTCCTGGCGCACGCTTACAGCAAACTCTACAGCATTCCCTCAACCGGACTGCGCTTTTTTACCGTGTACGGTCCGGCAGGACGTCCGGATATGTTCTACTATTCTGCGGCAGACACCCTTACCCGCGGCGGAACCATCCGGATCTTCAACTACGGAGACTGCCAGCGTGATTTCACGTATATCGATGATATTACAGAGGGCATCCTGCGGGTCATGCAGGGTGCACCGGAACGCAGTACCGGAGAGGACGGTCTCCCTGTACCCCCCTGCGCACTGTACAATATCGGCGGCGGACATCCCGTACCTCTGATGACATTTGTCGCTGTTCTCCAGGAAGAACTGGTCAATGCCGGTGTTCTTCCGGAGGATTATGACTTTGAAGCTCACCGGGAACTCGTCGGGATGCAGCCGGGAGATGTACCGGTCACATATGCGGATACCCGTGCACTGGAAGATGATTACGGATATCGTCCGTCAACAGAGATCAGAAGCGGTCTTCGGGCATTTGCCCGCTGGTACCGGACATATCACGGGTGATCGTTTCCTCTTCGGAAACACATCTGCTATAATGCTAGCGAAAGTGAGGAACAATTATGCTGAAAGCAGGCATGGTCGTCGCAGTGGAAATCGCTGCACTGAACAGAAAATACGGCTCTCCGGATGAAATCGTGGAGCACAAAGGATTCCGGGCAATGATCTTCCGTACCGGAACCTATGATCTGTATGTCGTACACAGCGGTGCTGGAGAGATCGCTGCCGCAGCAGCTACTCAGTTCCTGATCAGTGAGTTTGATGTTGATGTAATCCTGAATTTCGGTGTTGTCGGCGGACTGACCTCTGATATGGCCATCAGCCGGGCATGTATTGTAGAGCGCATCGTCCATTACGACTTCGACTGCTCGGCAATCGACGGAACCGTACCTGGCAGATACCTCAATTATCCGGATGTCTATATTCCGGTTAATGAAGAACTCTTCCGCAAAGCCAGAGCGATCCACCCGGAACTCCGCCCTGTGACCTGTGCGTCCGGAGACAAATTCGTGGAAGGCTATGCAGCCAAGAATGCACTGCACGAACAGTTCCAGGCTGATATCTGTGAAATGGAATGCGCCGGAATCGTCATCACTGCCGATCGGAGCGGAATCCCGTCCCTGTTCATCAAAATGGTATCTGACAGCGTCAACGGCGGTGCAGAAGAATTCACGAAAGCACTGGATGAAACATCCTCGGCATGTCTTGACATCCTGGACCGCATCATCCGTACCCTGTAAAAACAACAAAAACCGTGTCCGGAGATCCAGACACGGTTTTCTTATGGCTGCGGCGGCGTGATTCGAACACACGAATGGGAGAGTCAAAGTCTCCTGCCTTACCGCTTGGCTACGCCGCAATACCTGTATTCTACAATATCATCTGCTGTTTCACAACCAACGGAAAAGGAGAAGAACTCCCGTTCCTCTCCTACAGATCCTTGCATTCATCCAGCGAACGCATCACTCCGTTCAGGATCACATAGCCCTGTGTCGGTTCATTGTGCACAATGTAGCGTCTGCCGAATTCTTCATCCGCTTTTTCTTTATGACGGGAATAGCGGCTTGCGCCCGTATCCACAGTCAGATCTTCTCCCGGCGGTACTTCATGACCATCGGAAGATACCGTGCGCCTGCGCGGACGGACCCCGGTATTTTTCTTCTGAGCCGACCGGATCGAGACGATCGTCATAAAGATCATGAAGACGATCCATATCACGAAGAAATCCATGAAACTACTTTGTGGCTTCCTTCACGCCTTCGATCAGTCCGGTAATCGATGCAATATCGGACGGAATGATGATCTTGGTTGCCTGACCGTTGGCAACACCCTGCAGCGCTTCCAGACTTCTCAGTTTGATCACAGCCTCATCAGCACCGGCTTCCTTGAGCATACGGATACCGTCCGCCTGTGCCTCCTGCACCTTGCGGATCGCTTCCGCACGTCCCGTCGCCTCTTCGATCTCCTTCTGCTTTTCCGCTTCCGCAGCCAGGATCGTAGCCTGCTTTTCCGCTTCGGCATTCAGCACTGCGGATTCCTTACGGCCTTCTGCCTGAAGGATCATGGACTGCTTCTCTCCTTCTGCCTGAAGGATGGCTGCACGCTTTTCACGCTCTGCCTTCATCTGCTTTTCCATCGCTTCCCGGATGGCTGTCGGCGGCTGGATGTTCTTCAGTTCAACACGGTTCACCCGGATTCCCCAGGCATCGGTTGCCTCATCGATGATCGCCAGCATCTGTGAATTGATGCGGTCACGGGATGTCAGAGTTTCATCCAGCGTCAGGTCACCGATGATGTTACGCAGTGTTGTAGCGGTCAGGTTTTCCATGGCCATGATCGGGTTCTCTACACCGTAGGTATACAGACGCGGATCAGAGACCTTGAAATAGACAACCGAGTCAATCTGCATCGTAACATTATCCTTGGTGATGACCGGCTGCGGTGCAAAGTCCGCAACCTGTTCCTTCAGCAGCACCTTGCGTCTGACCTGATCCAGCACCGGCAGCTTCAGATGCATGCCCGCTGCCCAGGAACTATGATACTTACCCAGACGTTCCACAACATATTCACTCTCCTGCGGAACGACACGGATGCTGTTGGCAATGATAATAATGATCAGAACGATCGCAACAATGATAAACGGCATAGTTTCTACCTCCCTGCTGTCTTGTGTGAATCAGATTCAGGCAATATCCACAACTTTGTAATCCTTGGCTTCAACAGCCTGTTTCAGGAGTTCCTTGTCGATCTCCCCTGCAACTTCCACCAGAGCCTCATTCTTCTCGTGGCTTGCCTCAGCGCTGACGACACCGTCCACGCTCTCCAGTGCCTTCTTCACTGTCATTTCACAGTGCGGGCACATCATTCCTTCGATCTTCATTGTGATTTTCATATGTGTTTCCTCCTCTTTGGTATTCATACCCAGATATGTATAATCTTCCGATTCGATTGCTTCCTTCAGCAGAGCCGGCTCAATTTCTCCGTCTGCTGTGATCCGGACCGTTCCTGTTGTATGATCTGCTTCAGCAGTACGGATCCCTTCAACTTTCATTAAAGCATTCCTGACCCTGTTTTCGCAATGCTCACACATCATTCCGTCAACACGGATCGTGAATTCCTGCGGTTCCGCTGCCGGTGCTTCGATCTCCGGAAGCGCTCTGTGCTTCATGGGACGGTCTCCCGAAGCATCATGCATACGGAACAGATTCAGCCTGAGAGCGTTCATGCACACCGTAAAACTGGAGATGCTCATCGCAGCCGCACCCATCATCGGATTGATCTTCAGCGGTGTCAGTCCGGCTGCTACAGGAATCAGGATCAGGTTGTAGAAGAAGGCCCAGAACAGATTCTGATGGATGTGCTGCAGTGTTCTTCTGCTGAGGCGCACCGCCGCCGCAACATCACTCAGCCGGCTGTTCATCAGAACGATATCCGCCGAATCGATTGCGACATCTGTTCCTGCTCCGATGGCAATGCCGGTATCCGCTCTCGTCAGCGCCGGTGCATCATTGATGCCGTCACCGACCATGGCTGTTCGTCCGCGTTTCTGAAGATCACGGATCACAGCCTCCTTGCCGTCCGGCAGAACACCCGCAATCACACGGTCAACACCGGCCTGAGCTCCGATCGCCCTGGCGGTCTTTTCGTTATCTCCCGTCAGCATTACGACTTCGATCCCCATATTCTGCAGCTGGCGGACCGCCTCCGGTGAATCTTCCTTGATCACATCGGCTACCGCGATCAGCCCGAGGATCTCTCCGTCTTCCGCAAAGAACAACGGTGTCTTTCCTTCCTCTGACAACGCAGACGCTTTACTTCGAAGATTGTCCGGAATCCTTATCAGGGAACCTATGTACTTCATACTGCCGCCGCTCAGTTCTTTTCCCTGCAGCTGTGCTTTCAGGCCGTTGCCCGGCAGTGCCCTGAACTCCGCAACATCCTCGGTCACAGTACCGCTTTCCTCCGCTTTGTCCGCAATTGCTCTGGCCAGCGGATGCTCCGACTTCCGCTCCAGGGAAGCTGCTTTCTGCAGCAGTTCTGCTTCACTGATTCCCTCTGCCGGAATCATATCCGTAACTCTCGGCTGTCCTTCTGTGATCGTACCCGTCTTGTCCAGGGCAACGATCTGGATCCGGCCGGCCTGTTCCAGGGACTCAGAGGTCTTGAACAGAATTCCGTTCTTCGCACCCATGCCGTTGCCCACCATGATTGCAACCGGTGTTGCCAGTCCAAGCGCACACGGACATGAGATGACCAGCACGGAGATCGCCCGTTCAAGAGCCATAGCCAGCGTTTCTCCCGCCAGCAGCCAGCCAATGCAGGTGACTGCCGCAATCAGGATCACCGCCGGTACGAAGATACCCGAAACTTTGTCCGCGATCCTCGCAATCGGTGCCTTCGTCGCAGCAGCGTCGCTGACCATCCGGATAATCTGCGACAATGTGGTATCTTCGCCGACTCTTGTGGCCTGGCAGCGGATGTATCCGGACTGGTTGATCGTTGCAGCGGATACACGGTCACCCGGTACTTTATCCACCGGAACGCTCTCACCGGTCAAAGCCGATTCATTTACCGCACTCTCTCCCTCCAGAACGATACCGTCCACCGGAATGCTTTCTCCCGGACGCACTGCAAAGACATCACCGCTGACAACTTCATCAATACCGACTTCGATCTCCTGACCGTCACGTACCAGTACAGCTGTCTTCGGCGCCAGCTTCATCAAGCCCTTGAGC
>JAFWJP010000169.1 GCA_017514645.1 Solobacterium sp.
ACTTCATAGTAGTACGCATCCCGTTTTTCCTACGTTTCCCTGCCGGCTTCGGCATAGTTATCATCCTTGGTGCGGATCATGCCCAGTGTCGGAAGCACACCGGTCTTCCACTGTGAGTACGGTC
Source organism: Solobacterium sp. (assembly GCA_017514645.1). GTDB lineage: Bacteria > Bacillota_I > Bacilli_A > Erysipelotrichales > Erysipelotrichaceae > Bulleidia. The sequence continues at coordinate 125 of JAFWJP010000169.1, forward strand.
CTCCGCCGTTGGGAATGTCCTGCATGACCAGGATCCCGAGCTGATCGCAGAGCCAGTACCATCTCCGGCATTCCGTCTTGGCGTGTTTCCGGAGCAGGTTGAACCCCATATCCTTGATGCTGCGCAGTTCCCGTACCATCATCTCTTCATCCGGGAATGTCACCATGCCAAGACTGTTGTATCCCTGATCAAGCAGACCGGTGAGGAATACCGGCTGATCATTGATCATGAACCGGCGGATACTGTAACGGTCGGTACCGGAGGAGAATTTGCGCATTCCGAAATAGCTCTTGACGGTTTCTTCTCCTGTTTCGATATAGATATCGTAGAGGAACGGATCATCCGGCGACCAGGGATGGAAATGTTCCAGAGGAACGGTGTAGGAACGTTCCACAGTAATTCCCCGGTGTACCAGTTTCTTTCCTTCAAAGACATTGATGATGGCCTGCTCATAGGTACCGGCCATATCCAGATAGACACAGGAATGATCGTAGTCCGGGGTGATCTTGAGGTCGGTCACGGCTTTGTCGCCGATCTCCTCGATCCATACCGTCTGCCAGATACCGGCTGTCGGAGTGTACCACATCCCGCTGTGTTCCAGTTTCTGCTTTCCGTAGGCATAGATACCCCGGTCGCTGTCATCCGTACAGATTACGATCAGTTCATTGTTATACTTGATGTATTTGGTGACATCATAGGCAAACGGTGTATAGCCGCCGGCGTGTTCCCCGACCTTGCGGTCGTTCAGGTATACCGTACAGCACTGGTCCACCGCCTCGAAATTGAGCAGTACGTGCTTGCGTGTCTGATCAAACGTAAAGCGTTTCCGGTACCAGAGTACCTGTTTCGGCCGCAGTTCCTCCGGTGCCCCGGACAGTTCCGAACCCAGAGGAAACGGTACCAGGATCTCTTTCCAGTCACGTTCCTCCGGTGCCCTTCCGTCCGTGATCTGATATTCCCAGTACCCGTTCAGGTTGATGAAGCTGTCTCTCTGCAGCTGCATGCGGGGATATTCAGGAAGCGGCACCGCCATAGTCTTTTCTGTCATGAATGATTCCCCCTTCTACGGACGATCTGCCGGATGGCAATGGCAACAGCACTGCAGAGATGAACGGTGACGATCACCTGCAGCAGGGCATCTCTTGCGACAGTGTTCAGCGATACGCTCAGTGCGTAGATGATGCCGATCACAGTGGAAACGCCGACCGTAATGCATTCCGTACGGAACAGGTCAACCCTTGTTCCGAGTACTTCCAGACACCCGGGAAGCGCACAGGCAAGAGCGACCATGATCAGCAGCGGCAGAAGATCGATCGGCAGAAAGATCCTCTGCAGCAGAAACAGCAGGATGACTGCCATCAGGATCCCGCTCCCTGCACCGATCAGTATCGTATTTATCGTATCTTTTGTCATAGGTACAACAACGCAGGAGTTTCCTCCTGCGTTCCTTTCGTTATGCCGCTTCGGGCAGTTCGCCCTTGACGACCTGTTCGATCTGCACCGATGTCAGTGTTTCGTATTCCATCAGCGCTTCCGCGATCCGGATGAGTTCCTGCTTGTGCTCTTCGATGACTTCCTTCGCCTTCTTGTAGCACCCGTTGACGATCTTGCGCACTTCCTCATCGATTTCGAACGCAACCTGACCGGACACATTGCTCGGTGAGTTATAATCCCTGCCCAGGAACACATTCTCACTGCCGGCATCGTACTTGATCGGTCCGAGATCACTCATACCGTACAAAGTGACCATGTCCCTGGCAATGTTCGTGGCCCGTTCAAAGTCATTGGACGCACCTGTTGTAACATCGTCGAAGAACATTTCCTCGGCAGCTCTTCCGCCCATGTAGGAGGTGATTGTTGCCAGCAGGTCGTTTTTGGTATTCATCAGTTTCTCTTCCTTCGGTGTCATCAGGTTGTAACCGCCGGCCTGACCTCTCGGGATGATGGTAACCTTCTGCACGATCTGGGCATTGTCCAGATACAGACCGATAATCGCATGACCGGATTCATGGTAGGCAACGATCTTCTTCGTCTTTTCATCATAGGTACGGCTTGTCTTTGCCGGTCCCATCATGACACGGTCAATGGCTTCATCGATATGTTTGGTCGTGATCTCAGACATGTTCTCACGGACTGCCAGGATCGCGGCCTCGTTCAGCACGTTCTCCAGGTCAGCACCGCTGAAGCCCGGCGTTCTTCTGGCCAGACCGTCCATATCCACATCTGCCGCCAGTGTCTTGTTGCGGGCATGGACCTGCAGGATCGCCTTGCGTCCGTTCCTGTCCGGAAGCGCAACCGTGATCTGACGGTCGAATCTGCCGGCTCTCAGAAGTGCCGGGTCGAGGACATCCGGACGGTTCGTCGCCGCAATGACCACAATGCCCGTATTCTCTTCCATGCCGTCCATTTCAACAAGCAGCTGGTTCAGCGTCTGCTCACGTTCATCGTGACCGCCGCCGAAGCCTGCGCCTCTCTGACGGCCGACCGCATCGATCTCATCAATGAAGATGATGCACGGTGCTGTCTGCTGGGCCTTCTTGAACATATCACGTACACGGCTCGCACCGACACCGACGAACATTTCGACGAAGTCGGAACCGGAAATACTGTAGAACGGAACACCGGCTTCACCGGCCACCGCCTTTGCCAACAGGGTCTTGCCGGTACCGGGATTGCCGACCATCAGGATACCCTTCGGAATCCGCGCACCCATGCGCTGGAACTTCTTCGGATACTTCAGGTAATCAATGATCTCCTGCATCTCCTGTTTTTCTTCATCACAGCCGGCAACGTCCGCAAAGCGTACCTTGGACTCCGACTCCAGACGGGCCCGGCTTGTTCCGAACTCAAACGCTCTCGCGTTCGATCCTGCGCCGCCGGCCATCCGGTTCATCATCCAGACACCGAACAGCATGACAAATACAAACGGGATCATCGATACCAGCGTATCCAGGAACAGATTGGACTCTTCGGAATCAATGATGCTGATGTTGGACCCGTTCAGATCCTCCAGCAGTTCCTCCACCATCTGGTCTGTTGCCGGAACCGTTGCCGTAAAGGTTTTCTTCTCTTCTCCGTCTGTATACTGACCGTGGACCGTAATGACATTTCCGCCGATGGAAAGCACCGATTCCTCGATCTTCTCCGAACTGATCTTCTCCTGCATCTCCGTATAGCTGAGATTCTCGTTGACGGTTCCCGGCCCGAAATTAAACAGGCTGATCGCAGCGATCAGTACAATCAGATACGGCAGAAAATTCAGTATATTTCTTTTCTTTGGCATTCTGATACTACTCCTGTATTGCTAACACTCATCCTTCAGGACCCCGATATAGGGAAGTGCTCTGTAATGCTGGTTGAAGTCCATACCGAAGCCGACGACGAACTCGTTCGCTACCGTGAATCCGATATAATCCGCCTGTACGTCCACCACCCTGCGGGACGGTTTGTCCAGCAATGTAACGATCCGTACACTGGAAGCGCCTTTGTTCATGAGCAGCTGCTTGACTGCCAGCAGCGTACGTCCGGTATCCACGATATCCTCTACCAGAAGGATATCCAGACCTTTGACAGAGGTATCCAGATCCTTGATGATCTTGATATCCCCGCTTGAATTCGTTCCGTCATAGCTTGATACATCCATGAAGTCATACTGAATATCCAGGTCGATGTGCTTGATCAGTTCCGCCAGGAACGGTACCGCTCCTCTGAGCAGCGCCACTGTCAGTACATTCTTTCCCGTGTAATCTTCCGTGATCTGTTTTCCGAGTTCTTCCGAACGCTTTACGATCTCCTCGTTTGAATACAATACCTTCTTGATGTCTTTTTCCAGCATAGTCTGTCCTTTTCGATAATAGAGTTATTGTATCATACTTTACAGTATTGGTTCTATATTGATGGAAGGCTCCGCGGAATAGTGGTCCGTATCACATCCGATTCCCGGTACCAGGACCACATTCCCCTGTGCATTGACCAGCACAGGCCAGCTCCGCCTGCGGAAGCGCGGGATGTGCCGGTCAATAAAGAACCTGTGCACATGTTTGGTGCCGTAGCGGAGGCTGATGGCATCACCGGGCTGCCAGGAGCGCAGCGTAACAGGATAGTCAGCTTCCGTCAGGGTCACAGCGTTGACGCCGGGTTCCGGCTCATTGATGCGGAAGGAGGACCACTGCAGGGAAGCGAGTTCCTGAAGATCATTGCAGATGAATGCGTAGGGCAGCGGTTCCGGCACGATACGCAGGCGTCCCCTGTCATTGACGAGCATTCCGTGCTTCAGGGTGATCATCAGATCATCATGGGTCATGATGATCCGGTCGGTTTCCTGCAGATATCCGGATGTCATGCCCGGCTGTTCACCGATGATGAGCTTTCTGAGCAGTGTGAGACGGTCTGCCTGAGGAAGCTTTCTGTAGTCAGTCAGTCCGGTGCCGTCGTCCTGGATCAGGGCGTAGACCCGGCAGCGCTATTCATGGAGGCGGGCGTTCTTTTCATCGATCTCCCGGCGGATCATCCTGCGCATGAATGCGTCCATCGGTTCCACGGTTTCATGGCGGATCCGGTTGCGGGTATAGAGATCACTGGCATTGGTTTCATCCAGCCAGTAGCGGATCCCGTTCCGTTCGCAGTAGTCCTGCAGTCCCTGCTTGGTATGGTCCAGCAAAGGCCTGCGTACCTGTACGCCTCCATACATCATCGCTTCCTGCAGTCCGTAGTACGCAGGGATGATGCCTTTTTCCTCTTGCATCAGGTAGGTTTCAATGAGATCATCTTCCTGATGGGCAACCAGGACACCGGCATATCCGTATTCCCTGACCAGAGACACAAAGAATTCATAGCGCCACTTCCGGGCATCTGCTTCAAAGTTTCCGGTACTGTGAAACGCTTCATTGCGTACATGACAGACAATGCCGTGCTCTGCACAGTATTCCCGCACCCAGGCTTCTTCCTGCTCTGCCTGCGGGCGGTGATGGTAGTTCACGTGTGCCGCCGCGACGTGGATGCCTGCGGAAATGCACATGCCCAGCAGAGCCATGGAATCCGGTCCTCCGGATACTGCCGCAAGCCAGGTTCCTCTGTTCAGCTCATCTTTATTCATGGCTAGATTGTACCACATCGCCGCTGAACATGATTTCCTGCATCCGTTCACGGATCTTTGCGTAGAGTTCGCTGTCCGTATCCAGATGCGCCATGACCCGGATGATGCGGGCTGTATTGATATATTTCAGATCATTGAGATACAGTACGCTTTCCTTGCGCATGCCCTCCAGTTTTCCCAGACGCATCAGATGCGGTTTCCCCTCGGGATTGTCCACCGGATCATAGGCATTGCGGTAATGCGCAGCGTTGCTGGTCATCGGAATGATCAGTGCTTTCCCCCGGCAGATGGAGATGATGAGACCGAAGTGCTGGTACCCCATCTCATTCAAATACGCCTGTCCGTAATCCAGATACACGACATCCCCGGCTCTGACGCAGATCCCGATGTCATCCGAACAGACATAGTTCCTGCGCAGGATCCAGTTCGCTTCGGAGATCATATTCCCGCTGACTCTGTCCTCCAGCAGTCTGCTGTAGATCTCCCTGCGGTACTTCAGATACTTCTGCCAGTGTTCTTCCCGGCTGTTCAATAACTGTTCCACTGTTTCCATGTGATTCATCTGATAAGTTCCTCCATCCTATTCATTTGTACGGAAACAGGGAACCCCATGTTTTTTCCTTCGGGAAATATTTGCTATAATGGGCTTACAGGGAGTTTTACCCGGATCATCATGCATAATAATGCTCGGGTTTTTGTTTGATTCCGGAGGCAATCATGTACATTCAGGAATACGACGTACTGCGTTACATCTTCAACGATCCTCAGATCTCAAAGGAGGATCTTTCAGCACGCAGCGGTCATCCCACCCGCATACTTGACCGGATCCTCGACAGTCTGCATTCCCACGGCTATCTGGACGCGGAAGGACAGCTGACATCCCGGGCGATGGCATTTGCGGCGGAACGGAAGCCGGAAAACGCGGTCATTCTTGCGGCAGGCTACGGAATGCGCATGGTACCGATCAGTCACGCAACACCGAAAGCGCTTCTGGAAGTGGACGGAGAGATCCTGATCGAACGGATGATCCGGCAGCTGCAGGAAGCGGATGTGCACGATATCACCGTGGTCACCGGTTTCCGCAAGGAGGACTTCCGCTATCTCAGGGAGAAATACAGTGTACATCTGATTGAAAACGACGACTATGCCGTCAAAAACAACCTGCATTCGCTGGCGCTTGCGGCAGACAGGATCCACAATACCTACATCATGCCGTGCGATCTTTGGGCCGGTGCCAATCCGTTCACCAATGTGGAACTGTACTCCTGGTATATGATCAACAATCTGATCGATGACAACAGCATCGTACGGGGCATCCCCGGCAGAGTGCTGCACAGATGCGCCAAAGGCACCGGGGGAAACTCCATGGTCGGCATTGCCTATATTCTCCGGGAAGATGCGCCGAAACTGGTACAGCGTCTTCAGGAAATGGACAAAGATCCTGCGCATGACAATGACCGCTGGGAAGAAGCGCTGTTCCAGAACGATATCATGTTCACCAAAGCGCATTTCGTACGGGCTTCGGAAGTCATCAACGTCAATACCTATGAACATCTGCGGGCACTTGATTTCTATTCCGTCCACCTGCAGTCCGAAGCGATCGAAACGATCTGCCTTGCCCTGGATGCGCGTCCCTATGAGATCAGGGATATCCAGGTTCTGAAGAAAGGCATGACCAACCGGTCCTTCCTCTTTACCTGCCGGGATACCAAATACATCATGCGCATTCCCGGGGAGGGTACGGATCAATTGGTGGACCGGAACGCCGAGGCGGAGATCTACCGTGTGATCTCCGGACAGGGATTCTGTGATGATCCGCTGTACATCGATCCGCAGACAGGCTATAAACTGTCCCTGTTCCTGGAAGGTGTCCGGACCTGCAATGCGGATGATCCGGAAGATCTCAAAGCCTGTATGGCCCTCCTGCGCCGCCTCCACAGCATGAAGCTGCACACCGGTCATGTCTTTGATCTCTTCGAAAAGATTGAAGCCTATGAAAAACTCTGGGGTGAATTCTCCTCGGTTCATCCGGATCATGCGGAAACCAAGGCGCATGTCTGGGAACTGAAGCCCTTCATTGAAGCGAACGCGGAACCGTTCTGCCTTACCCATATCGATGCCAATGCGGACAACTTCCTCTTCTATCCCACTGAGGACGGAGAGAAGCTGCAGCTGACGGACTGGGAGTACGCCGGCATGCAGGATCCGCACGTGGATATTGCCATGTTCTGCATCTACAGCATGTATGACCGGAAACAGACCGAACGTCTGATCAACATCTACTTCGGTGATACACCGTGCAGTGAACGCACCAGAGCCATGATCTACTGCTACATCGCTGTCTGCGGCCTGCTGTGGTCCGACTGGTGTGAATACAAAAGTCATATGGGCATTGAATTCGACCGTTACGCGCGCCGGCAGTACCGCTATGCCAAGGATTATTACCGCATTGCCGCAAAGGCGATCGCAAAGCTCACAGATGAAACAAACCGCTGAATGTGGTACAAGTATGGTAGGAGATGAACTATGGCCGATAAAAACCTATGTGAATTCTGTCTGGTCGGAAACAGAGGAGTTTTCCGGCGTGTACATAAGATGCGGGACGGAAACTACATCTGCGCAGACTGCCGGAAGATCATCGAAAGCTACGGTCTGCCGCTGCAGTCTGATCTGTTCCAGAAACTGGTGACAGCCGAACCGGCACGCCGGGATATGCTCATGCGCGATCATCTGGAACGGATGTCCGCAGCTGACTGCATTGCCCGCTACTATCCGATGCCTTCCATCATGATGCATCAGGGAGAGCACTGCATCAACATCGTTGATGCTTCGCTGACCGTGGATCCGGAACGGATCCCGGAAGAAACCGCACCGGACAATATTCTGGACATCAAAGGATCCGATGTCAAAAATCTCGGAGATTTTCCGAAAGGGGAAAAAGTCAAAGGCAAGCTGATCCAGACGGAGTATGCCCTGTATTTTCTCACTGAGCACTTTATCAATGCTCATCGTCTGAATGACATTGTGCGTTCCGATGATGCGAAGAAGACCCTGAAGGTCGTCAGTTCCCTGAACACTTACACCTATCAGGTCAAGCATGCCGATCTGATGTTCATGCGGGAGGCCTTCTTCAACAAACTGCTGG
>JAFWJP010000170.1 GCA_017514645.1 Solobacterium sp.
ATGGGCGCGGATAAGCCCGGGGATATCAGCGAACTCATGGAGTTCGTCCATCCGACGATCGGCATCGTTACGTCCATCGGTCCCCAGCATCTGGCAACCTTCGGTTCCCAGGAAAAGATCACCTATGAAAAGATGCGCATGGTGGAGGAACTGCCGCCGGAAGGCACCGCGATCCTCAATTACGACAACGAGATCATCCGGAATTATCAGATCCAGAACCCGGTCAGGGTCATCACCTACGGCATCCATTGTCCGGAGGCGGATTACCGGGCAGAAGATATTTCCTACAGTGAAAACGGTTCCCGCTTCACGATCGTCCACGGGGATGAAAGGGTGGAGATCACTTCACCGCTTCTGGGTGAACTGAATATTCTGAACATCCTGTCGGCAGCTGCCTGCGGCAGACTGCTGGACGTGGACTGGAATGCTGTCCGGCGCGGGATACGTACCATGAAACCGGTGGAACATCGTCTGGAGAGAAAAACGATCGGCGGACGCAGATTCATCGACGATGCGTTCAATGCCAATCCCAGCGGTGCGCATATGGCCCTGAATGTACTTTCCATGATGCCGGGAAGGCGCTGGATCGTAACGCCCGGGATGATCGAGCTCGGAGAACGTCAGGAAGAGATCAACCATGACTTCGGTATGCAGATGAAGGGTCAGTGCGATGAGGTCATCCTTGTCGGACCGGTTCAGACCCGTCCCGTCCTGGAAGGACTGCAGGATGCCGGGTTTGACGCGGAACATATCCGTACGGTTGACGGCATAGAAGAAGCGATGCGTATTGTATTTGCGGAAACGACAGCAGAAGACACCATTCTGCTGGAAAACGACCTTCCCGACGCATTCAATCACTGACGTAAAAAAAACAAGGCGCAGAAGCGCCTTACTTTTCATGTACAAGTTTTCCGCTCATGTGTTCGATCGTCAGCTCCAGCGCTGCGACCCTGTGTCCTGCCGCCGCCAGTTCTTCTTCGACTTCATCAACTGTGGGATAGTATTTCAGACCGATCCTGCGGACAATATCCAGCCGCTTGTCTGTATCTTCGATGATCCGGATCCTTCCGAAGACAACAACGCTCCGGATCCAGGGTGCCCAGTCTCCTTCTTTGTGTTCTTCGTTGTCAAACACGACAAAGGATACCTTATCATGCCGGTTGACCGCATCGATTTTATGCCCGGCAGGCGCACCGTGGAAATACAGACATCCGTCTTCTTTGCTGTAGAGGTAGTCAACCGGAATCCCGTAGGGATACTCATCGTCACCCAGTACACTGAGCACACCGCGTTTGCCTTCCGTGAGGATACGTATGCACTCTTCCTCCGGGAGCTGCTGTTTGGATCTTCTCATCTCTCTGAACATAGGGTTCCTCCTGTTATGGTTCCATTGTATCAGAGAAACAAAAAAAGAGACCTTGCGGTCTCATATATGGAGCGAGTGAGCGGAATTGAACCGCCGTGTCCACCTTGGCAAGGTGGCGTTCTACCATTGAACTACACTCGCATCATGGCGGTTCCGACGAGGATCGAACTCGCGATCTCCTCCGTGACAGGGAGGCATGTTAGCCACTACACCACGGAACCAACTGATGGCGAAGAAGGAGGGATTCGAACCCTCGCGCCGGTTGCCCGGCCTATGCCCTTAGCAGGGGCACCTCTTCGGCCTCTTGAGTACTTCTTCAGTGCCAACTGTTAATTTAATCAGTGCTTTAACAATATAGCACGTGAAAATAAATAGTGCAAGTTATTTTTCTTGGATTGTAAATTTAGTACAATGAAACAGGAAACATTATCAGAAAGATCATGGAGGAAGTATGACATCAAAGGATCGTTATTTTGAATGGCTGGAGAAACTGGCGGAAGAAGATCCGCTGCGGAAGGAACTCCTGGCCGTCAGTGATGATGAAGCGGAGATCGAGGATCGTTTCTGGCAGGATCTGACATTCGGAACCGCAGGACTGCGCGGCAAGGTCGGTGCCGGAACGAACCGGATGAATTATCTGACCGTCGGCAGAGCGACGCAGGGAATTGCCGATCTGATCGTTGAGCAGGGCGGAGAAGCCATGAAGCGCGGAGTGGTCATTGCGCATGACTCCCGGCATTTCTCGAAGGAATTCTGTGCCTACACTGCTTCAGTGTTTGCGGCAAGCGGCATTCATGTCTATGTGTTCCCGGATCTGCGGCCGACGCCGGAGCTGGCCTGGGCAGTGCGCAGGCTGAACAACATCGCTGGTATCAATATCACTGCCTCCCACAACCCGAAGGAGTACAACGGCTACAAGGCCTACTGGGAAGACGGATGTCAGGTGTCAAGCGAGATTGCGGACGCAATGCTGGCACATATCAACGCGGTAGACATGTTCACCGGTGTCCGGTCGATGGATTACGCTGAAGCAGAGCACAGCGGACTGATCACCGTTCTTGGTCCGGAATACGACCGTGAATATCTTGACCTTGTAGAGGGTCTGGCAATCCACGAAGGGGATGAACTCGATCTGGACATTCCGCTGGTCTATACACCGCTCAACGGAGCTGGAAGCGAGCCGTTTGCACAGATGATGAAGGACCGGGGATTCCGGCAGTGGCATATCGTTGAGGAACAGCGTTATCCCGATCCGGACTTTACAACGGTCGGTTATCCCAATCCCGAAGCGCCTGCCGCATTCCGCCTTTCCGAAGAACTCGGGCGGAAGGTCGGGGCAGAACTGCTGATGGCAACGGATCCGGACAGTGACCGCTTTGCCATTGAAATCCGCAACGATGAGGGTGAATATGTATGGCTCAACGGCAACCAGACCGGATATCTGCTGG
>JAFWJP010000171.1 GCA_017514645.1 Solobacterium sp.
AGGGGCGATCTTTTTCGTTTCTGATATAGTTCAGTATAGTTATGAACGCTACGATACTGTCTGTAACAATTTCAATGACTGTATGAATCATATCCAGTACGATCATAGACATCCCTCCTTTCAGAAGAAGGTCTATGCCTTCTTTGTGTTTCCACGCAGAAAGAACAACCGACGCCGTAGGATGATCCCTGCAGGATCTCTCCTGCATACTGTTGTTTGTGTAAATTCTTTCAATTCCCCGGATCAATTATGAAAAACATGCAGAAACTATGATCCCGTCTGTTGGTATTCGCCGAAAACAGTATTATCATATCAACTGTGTTGATGGAGAAAAGTAGTTTCAGGAGCTTATCCCAGTGAGCCGGGTACAGTGGAAACCGGTGTTAAGTCTGATGTGAAGAACACTCCGGAGCAGATCACCGAAAGGAAACGAGTAGACTGGTCCGGCGGCAGCCCGTTATCGTACTGCGTGCTTATGAATGTGTAGGCAGAATGAGACTGTCTTCGGACAGTAAACTAAGGTGGCACCACGAATACCCGTATTCGTCCTTATTGAGGAAGATACGGGTGTTTTTGATAGAAGGAGACAGAACAGGGAGGAAGAAAAATGAGACATTTTACAAAGGAAATGGTGGACGACTATGCGGCGAAGCTGCTCTTTGCGCTGACACCGGAAGAAAACAAAATGGTGCTCGATGAGTTTGAGATCATTGACCGCAACTGTGACGCTGTGAATACCATTCCCGGGATCTCTGAAGTTGAGCCGATGACGCACTGTCTGGATGATTTTGTTGTTGAGCTGAGGGACGATGTTGCGGAGCCTTCCGTGGACATTGATGAATTGCTTCAGAACTGTGATGAGGTCAGCGGCAGGGAAGTTGAACTGCCGAAGGTGGTGGACTGATGAAGTATACGGAAAGATCGATCGTGGAGCTTCATGATCTGCTGAAAAGCGGCGAGATCTCTTCTGCAGCACTGCTGCAGGAAAGCCTGGAAGGCATTCATGCGCTGCAGGAGAAGTGCAATGCGTTTGTGACGGTCATTGATGATGCGGAACCGGCGGAAGTGACGGACAGCCTGCTGTCCGGGATCCCTTACGGTGTCAAGGATCTGTATTCCACCAAAGGGATCCTGACCACAGGGTCATCCAACACCCTGCGTGATTATGTACCGTTCTTCAGTGCGACAGCCATAGAGAACCTGGATAAAGCCGGTGCGGTAAAAGCCGCTAAGACAGTAACGGATGAATTCGGCATGGGCGGTACCGGAACCACCGGGCATACCGGGGTCGTACACAATCCGTGGGATCTGGATCGTATGTGTGCAGGTTCCAGTGCAGGAAGTGCCTGCGCAGTGGCGGCAGGCGTTGTGCCGTTTGCGCTGGGTACTGACACAGGCGATTCCGTTCGTAAGCCGGCTGCTTACTGCGGCATCGTTGGATACAAGCCGACCTACGGGATGATCTCCCGCTTTGGTGTCTTCCCGTTCGCTTCCAGCATTGACCACTGTGCTGTATTTGCACGGAATGTGGCAGACGCTGCGATCGTTGCGGACGGTATGAAAGGCAAGGATGAGCGGGATATGACGTCCTGGGATTCTTCCCATATCCATTTGTTCGATGACCTGAAGCCGCAGGTTGAAGGCATGAAGTTGTGCTATGTGAAGGAACTGTGCGACATCAGCCGGTATCCGCATCCGAGCCGTGAACTGAAGGAGCATCTTGCCAACTTTATGGAGAAGATGGACATGATCCGGAACGCCGGCGCAGTGGTAGAGGAAGTATCCGTGGACCAGACGTTGCTGAATGCACAGCCGTCCGTCTACGTCATTCTTTCCTGTGCTGAGGCAACGAGCAATCTGGCCAATCTGACCGGTCTGATCTTCGGTCCTCGGGGTGATGGGGAAACCTATATTGATGTTATGAAGGATTACCGGACAAAGGGGTTCTCCAGTCTGATCAAACGTCGTCTGGTCATTGGTTCCTATGTGCTGCAGAAGGAAAACCAGGAGCGGTACTTCAAGAATGCCCAGCGGGTGAGAAGACTGTTGGTCGATCGCTGGAAGGAACTGTTCCGGACATATGATGCGGTGATCCTGCCGGTAGGTACGGGTCCTGCAAAGCACCTGGATGGTTCGCTTGATATTCTTGATGAGGGTACGTCCCCGCTGGAAGAGCATATGCAGATCGGCAATTTCGGCGGTTTCCCGTCCATTACGATCCCGGATGGATTCATCGATGGTCTGCCGGTAGGACTGAACATTACCGGAGACAATTATGAAGATCAGAAAGTGCTGAACATTGCGGCAGGGATCGAAGGATTGATGGACTACAAGGACCAGATCGCGAAGGAGGTGCATGGCAGATGAAGTACAAAGCAGTGATCGGACTGGAAATGCACTGTGAGCTGAAATCAAACGCAAAAGTCTTTTCCCCGTCCCGGAATGCGTATTCCGAAGTACCGAATTCCAACGTCAATGAGATCGATCTTGCATTCCCGGGGATCATGCCTGTTGTGAACAGGAAATGCGTCAAGGATGCCATTAAAATGGCCATGGTACTGAACTGCCGGGTACCGGAATATATGCTGTTTGACCGCAAGAATTACTTCTATCCGGACCTGCCGAAAGGATACCAGCTGACGCAGTTTACCGTACCGGTAGGCGTGCACGGTCATGTGGATATCCCG
>JAFWJP010000172.1 GCA_017514645.1 Solobacterium sp.
CAAGGAGATTTTTATTGTGAGATGGACACGTTCGGAACTGGCGGCTTCTGATGAAGTCAATGTACACTTCGATGAGACGCCGGAAATCGATGAGGCATACTTCCGCAGCAATTCCAGGATCAATGCCGTAAAGAATGTCAGAGTCACAGGAAGGGGTTTCCTTGATGAGGACAATGACCGTTTCTGGGTCAATATGACGGTCAGCGGGATCATGCTCGTGCCGGATGCCGTAAGCGGAGAAGAAATTGAGTATCCGTTTGAGACGGAAAGCGAAGAAGTTTACGCATTTGATGCCGTGCAGGAAGACGGTGTGCGCAGAGCGGACGGTGAAATCATCGATTTGCTTGAAGCAGTGGTTGATGATATTATTCTGGAGGTGCCGATGCAGTACAGCATCACTTCGCCGGAGGATTATCCGAGCGGTGACGGCTGGAGGGTCATCAGCGAAGAAGAATATCAGAAGAGTCAGGAGGACCGGATCGATCCCCGCCTGGCAAAGCTTAAAGATTACAAGGTAGAGTAGGAGGTGTCAGGCAATGGCAGTACAGCAGAGAAGAAATTCGAGTACAAGAAGAGATAAGAGGAGAACACATTACAAGCTCGTCGCGCAGACGCTGGTCGTATGTCCTGTTTGCGGCGCTATGAAGCGTCCTCATCATGCGTGCCCGAAGTGCGGCAAGGTCGGCCCTGATATGGCGGCTGTAACCAATACGGAAAACGCTTAACAGTCTACTTGGAAACAGTGCGGAAATATCCGCACTTTTTTATGAAACAAGGTGTGATTACCTTGTTTTTTTATGCTCTGGTGGTAAAATAGTGCATATAGGTAGCAGGTAGTGGCAGAAAGTAGCAGATTCTATGTTCATCGGTGAATACAGACATGGTCTGGACGCAAAAAACAGATTGATCATCCCGGCAAAATTCCGGGAGGAACTCGGTGACACATTCATCGTTACGGTAGGCTTTGACGGCTGTCTGAATGCCTATACGAAGCAGTCATGGGAACGGATGGCGGAGAAGATCTCCGAGCTGCCGATGACCAAGCAGGATTCCCGTCAGCTCGTAAGAGTCTTCATGGGAAGCGCCAGGCAGGTCGATGTTGACGGCATGGGCAGGATCCCGCTCCACACATCGCTGCTGAAGAATGCAGGAATCACAAAGAAGTGCGTTCTGGTCGGTGTGATCGATCACATCGAGATCTGGGATGAGGAAGCGTGGGATACCTATTACGAGCACGCCAACAGTTCCTTCAATGAGAACGCAGAAAGCCTGACGGAGTTCCTGAAATGAAGCATATCAGCGTGCTTCTGAACGAGACGGTGGGCTCACTGAACGTCAGGGAAAACGGAATCTATGTCGACGGTACACTGGGTAGAGGTGGTCATGCAAAACTACTCCTGTCTTATCTCAAAAGTGGTCATCTCTACGGTATCGATAAAGACGAAGAGGCGCTGAAGGAATCCGAAGCGAATCTTCAGGAATACAGCGGAAGATTCACCCTGATCCACGGTGATTTCCGCAATATGAGACAGCTGCTGGAAACGGCGGGTATCAGCGGTGCGGACGGCATCATGCTTGACCTGGGTGTCAGTTCTCCGCAGTTCGATGATCCGGAGCGGGGATTCTCCTACCGCTACGACGCAAGACTGGATATGCGGATGGACCGCACGCAGGAACTGGACGCGTATATGGTGGTCAATACTTACAGCCGTGAGGAACTGACCCGGATCCTGCGGGAATACGGAGAAGAGCGGTTTGCCGGCAGGATCGCCGCAAATATCGTGAAGTACCGGGAAGAAAGACCGGTGGAGACAACGATGGAACTGGTGGAGATCATCCGCGCTTCACTGCCTGCCAAAGTCCTCAACGGAAAGGGACATCCGGCAAAACAGACATTCCAAGCTCTGCGCATTGCGGTCAATGATGAACTCGGGGCGCTGGAGAACGGACTGCGGGATGCCTGCAGCCTGCTGAATGAGAACGGACGCTGCGCTGTGATCACATTCCATTCCCTGGAGGACAGGATCGTGAAGAATCTCTTCCGGGAACTGTCAGAACCGCCGTATATCGATCCGAAGCTCCCGGTCAGGGAACAGGAACGGCCGCAGGCAGACTACCGCCTGATTACGAAAAAACCGATCACGGCAGATGAAGCTGAGATCAATGATAACCGACGTGCGCACAGCGCAAAGCTGAGAGTGATTGAGAGGATAAGGAAATGAAGCTGGTCATGAAGAAGAAAAAGAGAAGAAGACAGACATTGTCATCCATTGCGACAAAGATGTTCCTGATTTCGGCAGCTATGTTCTTCTGTGCCAAGCTGTTCCTGCATACGGCCAACAATTCCCTCAGTTCCCGGATCCAGACCCTGGAAGCACAGACGACGGAAATGACAGTGCAGAACGATGCGGTCAGGATCGAGATCCAGACGCTCAGCACACGGGAAAGGGTTGACGGCTTTGCCAAGGACAACGGCATGAGCATCAACCAGGACAGCATCATCACCATCACTGCATCTGCGGCAGACGGAGAGTAGGATGTACCGCCGTACCCAGCGGGTCATACGTTTCATATTCCTGATAACATTGGCAATCATGTGTATCCTGACTGCTAATGTTTTTGTCGTTTCCGTAGGAAAAAAACATCTGCGTTCCGGTACAGACCTGGGCCGATATGCAAGTACTTCGAATACTGTGCATATCATCACCAAGGCACTGCGCGGCAATATCTACGACCGCAATCACAACGTGATCGCCCAGGACGTACGTACGTACAACATCTACTGCATTCTTGACACAAGCCGTCCTTCACCGGACGGAATGCCGGGCTATGTCGTTGACAAGGAAGATACCGCGGAGAAACTGGCACCGTTCCTGCATATGGACAAGGAAGCGATCCTTTCCTATCTCAATCAGGATCTCTATCAGACAGAACTCGGCATCAACGGCAGAAACCTGTCACAGACTACGATGGAAGCCATCAAGGCGCTGAATCTCCCTGGTGTTGAATTCGACAACTCGATCAAGCGGAGCTATCCGCTCGGTACGTTCGCGTCCAATCTGATCGGTTTTGCCCAGAGTGATGAATTCGGCTCCACGGTCGGTAAGATGGGTACGGAGCTCTACCTGAACAGCTATCTGTCGGGAACTGACGGAGAACGGACCTATCAGGCAGACCGGAACGGTCATATCCTGCCGGGCATGAAGGAGAATACGATCAGCGCGGTCAACGGCTTTGATGTCTATACGACGATCGATCAGGAGATCCAGGAAGCGCTGGAGGAATCCTTCACGATATCAAAGGAGATCTTTGACGCAAGACGGGCCTGGGGAGCGGTCATGGAGATCAGCACCGGGCGGATCCTTGCCTGGGGACAGTATCCTTCCTTTGATCCGAATACACTGGAGATTGAAGACTACAACAATTACGGAGCCCAGCTCCCGTATGAACCCGGATCCACCATGAAGACATTCACCTACGCAGCAGCGATCAACGAAGGGGTCTATGACGGATCCATGGAGGTATACAGCGGTCCTTACTGCTTCTATTCTGACGAGAATAACAATCCGGTCCGTGTAGAAAGCGGCGGATGGGGCTGTATCTACAATGCCGGAAGGAAAAACTACGGTATGATCGATCTGGATCATGGTCTGATCATGTCGCTGAACACGGTAACGGCAGAAGTGGAAAACACGTTGATCACACCGGATATCTATCTGGATTATCTGAAGAAATTCGGCTTCTTCCAGAGCGTGGATACGGACGGACTGCCGGAAGAGACGGGTAGTCTGAACTTCCGCTGGCCGGCGGACAAGCTGTCACTCTGCTATGGTCAGGGTTCTACCGTAACGATGCTGCAGATGCTGCAGGCATACAGTGCGGTGTTCGGTGACGGAACGATGGTCCGTCCGTACTATATCGATTCGATCCGGGATTCCTACGATCCTTCGCATGTGCTTTACCAGGCCCAGACACAGGTCGTCGGACATCCGATCACAGCGGAATCCGCCAAGGAACTGCAAAGGATCCTCTACCTCGTCATGAACGATGAAAGAGGTACTGCAAGACATTATCAGATTCCGGAGTGCAAACTGATGGGCAAGACCGGAACCGCCGAAGTCGCTGCGTCCGGAAACTATTCCTCCGGCTATACGATCACATCTGTCATGTGCGCGCTTCCGGCCGAGAATCCGCAGGTCATGGTCTATTACTGCTTTGAGGCGATCTACAACCCGAACGGTCAGTACTATACCGATGCGGCGCAGAATCTGCTGCGCAAGACAGCGATCCGTCTCGGCTTTGCCGGAAACGCAGAAACGGAAAGCGGGGAAGAGATCGTGTTTGATGAGATCCTGACCTATGATATGCCTTCATTGGTCAACCATACCGTGGATTACGCATCCTGGAAGCTCAATGACCTCAATGTCAATACCTATGTGCTCGGAAACGGCAGTACGATCATCAGCCAGTATCCGGAGGACAGTGCGACTGTCAATACCGGACAGCGGGTATTCCTGGTGACGGATACGAACAGTTTCATCATGCCGGATCTGACCGGCTGGACACGGAAGGATGTGACCGGTCTCTGGTCAGCGACACAGTTCGGGTTCCGCCTGGAAGGAGAGGGGCGCGTTGTTTCGCAGAATATCGCCCCGGGAACACCTGTCAGCAAGGGTGTGCAGATCGAAGTTGTTTTTGAATAAAGAAACTTATATAATGTACGAACGGAAAGAAGGAGAACTGTATGAGATTGGTTTTGTGTTTTCTGGCCAGTATGATCACTGTTCTCTTTTTCATGCCGAAACTGATCGTCTATCTCAAGAAGATCAGCTTCAACCAGACAGTCAGTGAATACAGTCTGCAGCAGTACCGGGAGAAAGGTTCCACACCGATCATGGGAGGTATTCTCTTCATCATCGCTCCGGTCGTTTTCACGCTGCTCGGTGTTCCGCACATTCTGGCGAATATCGACGTACTGATCATTCTTCTGACTTTTGTGGGTTACGGACTGATCGGCTTTACGGATGACTGGCTGATCGCTGTGAAAAAGAACAACGATGGTCTGTCACCGCGCAGGAAATTCGGCCTGCAGCTGATCCTGGCCGTTGTTTTCTACGTTCTGTACGCATCCCATGCGGAGCTGGATGTACAGCTGCTGCTCAGCGGAAAGGTCCTCCATCTTGGCGGGTTCTACATGATCCTTGTTCTGTTCATGTTTACCGGATCGTCCAACGCGGTCAACCTGACGGATGGTATGGACGGGCTGGCCGGCGGGTGCACAGCCATTGCGCTCTGCGGCTTCCTGATCATCTCCCTGGTCCGGGGACGGACGGATGTTGCGGTATTCATCGTCAGCCTGATCGGCGCATTGATCGGCTATCTGCGCTACAATGTCAAGCCGGCCAGGATCTTCATGGGTGACACAGGCTCGCTGGCGCTCGGAGGAGCGCTCGCGGCAATCGCGATGGTGCTGAAGAC
The DNA here is from genome assembly GCA_017514645.1 of Solobacterium sp. Lineage (GTDB taxonomy): Bacteria > Bacillota_I > Bacilli_A > Erysipelotrichales > Erysipelotrichaceae > Bulleidia. The sequence goes on from JAFWJP010000172.1 coordinate 5,479, forward strand.
AGAACTGTCGCTGGTCATCATCGGCGGCGTATTCGTCGTGGAAACACTGTGCGTTATGATTCAGCTGACATCTGTCCATCTGTTCGGCAGAAGGGTCTTCCTGTATACACCAATCCATTACGCCTTTGTGCTGAAGGGAATGGGGGAGCGCCAGACAGTGCATCTGTTCTGGCTTGCCGGCGCTGTATGCATGGTTCTGGGGACTTTGATCACGATATTGTAGTTTTTTGTATTGGCGTTTCTTTATTTTTGCTATAATACTGAAATGCAGGCAAAGGAAAAACAGGATGGAAGAACGTTATAACCCGGACAATATAGAAGTACAGATGGTTATGGTCATCAAGCTGCACCAGCTGCAGCGTGATGTTCTGCCGGAACTCAGTTATTCCATTCTGGAAGAGTATGTAAAAACGGCATTGTGGGCCAAGGGTGCCCCGCGCAGCCTGAGTCAGGCTGTCGATGATATCATGAATATCAATGCGGATGATATGGTGAAAGTGCTGGCGCAGCAGGCATTGCTGCAGAGCGGAAAGTCCACGCTTGCGGACTATTCCGATGTAATCGGAGGGAGTATCAGGTATGAAAAATAAAAAGGGCGGTTTATACGGGCTGTTTGCGATTGCTGCGGCGATCGTACTGCTTGTTGTTTCCACATTCGGGAATATCCGCGACAATCTGAACCTCGGTCTGGATCTGCAGGGCGGATTCGAGATCCTGTATGAGGTAACACCGCTGAATGAAGGCGGAACGATGGATATGACGGCTGTGACCAACAGCATCCGCAAGCGTATCGATGTACTCGGTGTCAATGAACCTTCCATCGTCGTGGAAGGAACAGACCGTGTGCGTGTCCAGCTTGCCGGTATTGCGGATCCGGAAACCGCAAGGCAGATGCTCGGTACCACCGCGAACCTGACATTCCGCGACATTGATGACAATGAGCTTTCGGACGCATCGATCGTTGTTGAGGGCGGCGCTTCGCTGGCCTATCAGGACGGCATGCCGATCGTTTCGCTGAAGATTGCGGATGCGCAGCGCTTCGGTGAGATCACGCAGTCGATCGCTGCGAAACCCAGCGGGCAGAACCTGATGGTCATCTGGCTCGACTGGGAGGAAGGGGATTCCTACCGGGAAGAGGCTGCCAAGGCTGCAGCAGGTCAGGAACCGAAGTATATTTCCGCTGCGTCTGTCAACAGTCAGATCAGCGGTGACTGCATCATTCAGGGAAGCTTTACGGATGAAGAAGCCAGAACGCTGGCCAATCTGATCAATTCCGGTTCCCTGCCGGTCAAACTGACCGAAATCAGTTCCAATGTTGTTTCAGCGCAGTATGGTCTGGACGCGTTGTCCAGGACTGCGAAAGCCGGCATCATTGCGGTTCTGCTTGTTGCGGTGATGATGATTGTCATCTACCGTGTGGAAGGGATCCTGTCCGCGTTGCTGCTGACAGCGTATATCTGGGCGATCTTCGGTGTCTATGCTTTGATCGGTGCAGTATTTACACTGCCCGGTATCGGTGCGCTTGTCCTTGGAGTCGGCATGACCGTGGACGCGAACATCATTACCTATGAGCGGATCCGTCATCAGCTCTACAAGGGGCACAGCGTCCGCAGTGCCGTTGCTGAAGGCCAGAAGATCAGCTTTGTAACGATCTTCGATGCGCAGTTCACAACGCTGCTCGCTGCGCTCATCATGTACTGGTGGGGCAACGGTGCCGTCAAGGGATTTGCGACAATGCTGATCATCACGGTCTTCATGACACTGGTCCTGAACGTCGGTCTGTCCCGGCTGATGCTGAACCTGCTGGTCGGCAGCGGTGTCTGTGACGGACATGTCGAGTGGTTCGGCGTCAAGAAGAGCCAGGTGCCGGATATCCGCAACAGCGAGGAACAGTTCTACTTCGGCGGAGTGAATTTCGATTTCGTCTCGAAGGCGAAGCTTCAGTACCTTCTTGCCGGAGTTGTCCTTGCGGCTGGTCTGGCTGTTTCGGGAATCAACGGTGCCAACGGCAACGGTTTCCTGAATCTGGGTATTGATTTCTCGTCCGGTACGAAACTGACGATCTCGGCGGATCATGCAATCACGATCGATGAAGTCCGTACGGAGATGGATGAACTTGGCTATACGTCATTCAGTTATCAGGCTGCAGGTTCCGATACGGTCTACGCTACGACCAAGCAGTCCCTGACAACGGATGAACTGGCAACGATCAAAGCGGACTTCAAAGATATCTATGGAATGGAGCCCGGTGACAACGTGGTTACGCCGGTCGTAGGCCGGGAGCTGGTACGGAATGCTGTCATCCTGACGCTGATCGCCTGGGTGGCAATGCTTCTGTATATTACGATCCGGTATCAGTGGGATTACGCGCTTGCCTGTCTTGCGGCTCTGGTACATGACGTTGTCATTACGCTGGCTGTGTTCGGCATCCTGCGCCTTGAGGTCAATACGGAACTGATCTCCGTCCTTCTGACCGTGATCGGTTATTCCATCAACAACTCCATTGTTGTATGCGACAGGATCCGGACAACGCTGAATGAGAATCCGAAACTGAAGAAGACGGATTACAAGGGTGTTGTGAACGAAGCCCTGAATTCAACGTTCAAAGTTTCCATGTTCAGTACGATCAGTACGATGCTGCCGGTCGTGCTCCTGCTGATCCTCGGCTCCCGTGAGATCTTCACATTCACGTTTGCGATGTTTGTCGGTATTGTCGCCGGTACATTATCGTCGCTGTTCATTGCACCGACGATCTGGCTGTATTTCCGCACGCATCATGAATACAAGGAAAAACCGAAGAAGAAGGCTTACAGGGAAGAACTGGATGAGCATACGATCAAAGGAATCAATGCGTAAAGAATGAAGCGGATCGGGAGATCCGCTTTACTGATGAAAGGAGAAACCTATGGGATATCGTCTGATAGAAGCTGACGGAACCGGGTTGTGTGAACGATACGGCATTTCTGGGCTTCTGGGTCTGTTTCTGTCGGCTGCTGATCTGAAAGAGGAACAGATCGTGGAACTGCTCGGTGTGCCTCAGAAGGTCCGTACAAGCCAGGCGCAGTGCGTGAAGGAAGCCTGTGCCAGAATTGCCGCAGCTGCTGAAAACGGAGAAAAGGTCTTTGTCGGCGGTGATTATGACGCGGACGGAATCTGCAGTACAGCGATCATGAAGGATGTTCTGGACCGTCTGGGAATCGTAAACGGCTATTATATTCCGGACCGGTTCCGGGAAGGATACGGCCTGAGGCCGGAAACCGTCCGTCTGGCGCACGGGAAGGGATATACCCTGATCATTACCGTAGACAACGGTGTCAAGGCTCACGAGGCGATCGAAGAAGCCCACAGGCTCGGCATGGAGATCATTGTAACGGATCATCACCGGATCGATGAACAGCCGAAGGCAGATATCCTTGTTCATCCGGACTTCATGGAGGAGGAATATCAGTATCTGTGCGGCGCAGGTGTTGCACTGCAGATCTCCCGTACGCTGATCGGTGACTGCCCGGCACACATTGCAATTGCGGCGGTTGCCCACATCGGAGATGTTATGGAACTATGGAAACAGACCAGGGCAATCGTCCGGCAGGGAACGGAGTATCTGGATTCCGGCACAGTGAAGGCATTCAGTGCGCTGAATGAGCGGAAGGTACCGTTTGACAGAGAAGTGATCGGATTCCAGATCGCGCCGAAGCTCAACAGTGTCGGCAGGATGAACGATATTTCCAATGTCAATACACTGGTGCCGTTTCTGCTGAGCAAGGATGACCGCACCGTGCTGTCCTATACAATGCAGTTGAATCATGTCAATGAGATGCGGAAACAATTGTCTGCAGATATGGTGAGACAGGCAGAGAGGATGATGGGAGATGATCCGTTTCCGGTCATCTGCAGTCCTGATTTCCATGAAGGAATCTGCGGGCTGGCTGCCGGAAGACTTGCCAGAGCGTATCATCGGCCGGTGCTCA